>NZ_JAOQJR010000027.1:0-10376 GCF_025566905.1 [Clostridium] ammoniilyticum | reverse complement strand
AAGAAGAATCTGGTAATGATAGCATGATGGACACACCTGTACCCATTCCGAACACAGAAGTTAAGCATCATCGCGGCGAAGATAGTACATTGTGCGAAAATAGCTCGTTGCCAGTTCCTTCTTTTTTTATATATAAATGTGAGGTGATCCTGTTGAAGAAAAAAAATAAGATTTTACTTACAGTTTTTACAATAATTATTTTTATTAATATCCTTTTATTGAACTCGAATATTTGGATTTATAATAATTTTGGAAATGTAAAGTTTCAAGAAATATTATTCACTTTTTTATCACCTACGAGTGGAACAGATACATCAGTTATTTTTTCTTATATCATTAGAGTAATTGTTGTATCATTTGTTTTAAGTATTCTTTTTATTTTTGGTGTTTTATATCTACGTAGAAAATGTTCATCTAAAGCTTTCAAATATTTAAAGTGCATGGGCTCTCTATTGATTGTAATAACATTGATATTAAGTTTATTATATACAAATAACCGTTATAATGTTACTGCTTATTTCAATTATCAATCTCAAAAAACAACAATTTATAACAAAAAAAAGAAAGTACATAAAAAGAAAAATACTGAATATATAGGAGATAGTACAATTATCTATCAGAATCCCAAAGATGTTAAAATTAGTGGAGATAATACAAATAATCTTATTTATATTTATTTAGAATCATTTGAAAATACTTTTTTAGACACTGAAAATGGTGGTATCAAGAATGTTAACTGTTTACCTGAATTAACTGAATTAGCGAAACAAAATACTAATTTTTCTAATACTGACCAACTAGGTGGAGCATTACCTTTTACAGGTACAACTTGGACGATTGCATCCATGACATCACAATTTACAGGATTACCTTTAAAAGTTGAAGTTGCTAATGATATGGATCAACAAAATCGATTTATGCCAGGTGCTAAAACAATTGGAGATATTTTAAATGAAAACGGATATATACAAGAACTTATGATTGGTTCTCAAAAAGAATTTGCTGGGACAGATAAATTATTTTTACAGCATGGATTTGATAAAATATGTGATATTAATTCGTTAAAACAGGAATATTCATTTAAAAGTAATGAACTTAATCAATGGGGATTAGACGATTATAAATTATTCGAATTAGCTAAGAATGAGATTACGCAGCTTGCACAAACAGGTAAATTCAATTTTACGATGGCAACTATAGATTGTCATATGCCTAAGGGGTTTCTATGTAAATATTGCCCTGATACATATGAAAATAGATATGAAAATATATATGCATGTCAATCAAAACTTATTAATAGTTTTATTGATTGGTGTAAAAGTCAATCTTGGTATGAAAATACAACCATTGTTTTAGTTGGGGATCATCCAACAATGGCACAACAATATGTTAATGATGTTCCGTCAGATTACCAAAGAACGACATACAATTGTTTTATTAATTCTAAAGTGACGACTGATCAAATAAAAAATAGACAATTTACACATATGGATATGTATCCTACAACATTGGCTGCAATGGGATTCAATATAGAAGGGAATAAGTTAGCACTAGGTACGAATCTATTTTCTGAATTACCAACGATTATTGAAAAATATGGCCAAGATTATATTAATGAAGAAGTACAAAAAAGTAGTGAATATTTAGATAAAAATATATATCAGTTTAATTAAAAATGGATCTCATGACGAGATCCATTTGTTTTTTATTCTTCAACTCTTCCTTTATCTACATACATGTTTTGGAAATAGTTTTTATATTCACCAGAAATGATGTTTTCCCACCATTCTTTGTTATTTAAATACCAATCAATTGTTTGAGGAATACCTGTATCAAATGTATATTTTGGTTTCCATCCTAATTCAGTTTCTAATTTAGTTGGATCGATTGCATATCTCATATCATGACCTTTTCTATCAGAAACAAATTTGATTAATGATTCAGGTTTACCTAAAGCTTTTAAGATTGTTTTAACAACTTCTAAGTTAGTTCTTTCGTTATGTCCACCAACATTATAAACTTCTCCAACACGACCTTTTCTAATGATTAAGTCGATTGCAACACAGTGATCATAAACATGTAACCAATCACGTACGTTTTCCCCTGTACCGTATACTGGTAATTCTTCATCATTTAATGCTCTAGAAATAATTAATGGAATTAATTTTTCTGGGAAATGGTAAGGACCATAGTTATTTGAACATCTTGAAATAGTTACTGGTAATCCAAAAGTTCTATGATAAGCTAATACGAATAAATCTGCAGAAGCTTTTGATGAACTATATGGACTAGATGTGTGTAATGGTGTTTCTTCTGTAAAGAATAGATCAGGTCTATCTAATGGTAAATCACCATAAACTTCATCAGTAGATACTTGATGATATCTTTTAATACCAAATTCATTACATGCATCTAATAAAGTAGTTGTTCCCATAACATTTGTTTTAACAAAGATTTCAGGATCTTCAATACTTCTATCTACATGTGATTCAGCTGCAAAGTTAACAACAACATCAAATTTTTCTTTTTTGAATAAATCAAAGATAAATTCTCTATCAGCGATATCACCTTTAACGAATTTATAATTTGGTTTACCTTCAACTGGTTTACAAGTTTCTAAGTTACCTGCATAAGTTAATTTATCTAAGTTAACGATCATATCTTCTGGATATTTATTAACCATATAATGTACAAAGTTTCCACCAATGAAACCTGCACCACCTGTTACTAAAATTTTCATTTATTTATCTCCTTCGTATACAAATTGATTATTTGAATTTTCTAAAGTTGGTCCTGTTTGATCTTTTTCACTTAAAACAGGTTCAATACCATTTAATAATGATCCCCAATCAACATTAGCTGTTGGATCATCATAACGCATACCACCTTCAGATTCTTTATTATACACATTATCTACTTTATATCTAAATTCAACATCATCTGTTAAAGTTAAGAATCCATGGGCAAATCCTTGTGGAATAAAGAATTGGCGATGATTTTCAGCGCTTAATTCAACAGAAACCCATTCACCAAATGTTGGACTTCCTTTTCTAATATCTACTGCAACATCAATAACTTTTCCTTTAGTACAAGATACTAATTTAGATTGTGCATAAGGTGGGTTTTGCCAATGTAAACCACGTAAAGTTCCTTTTTGTGCACTAAAAGACATATTGTCTTGTACAAAATCAACAGTAATACCTAATTTTTCATATTTAGGTTTTGAATAAGTTTCTGTAAAGTATCCACGGTGATCTCCAAAAACATCTGTTTCTACAATTAAAACACCTGGAATTTTTGTTTCAATAACTTTCATCTTTTTTACTTCCTTTTTATTGATCTATAAATTTTCCATCCATTACATCTTTTAAATACTTACCATATTGATTCTTTTTATAAAGTTCATATGCTGTATTTAATTCATCTTTAGAAATCCATCCGTTGTTATAAGCAATTTCTTCAAGGCAAGCGATTTTTCTGTTTTGATGAGTTTCAACAGTTTTCACAAAGTTAGTTGCATCTACTAAACTTTCATGAGTTCCTGTATCTAACCATGTAAATCCTTGACCTAATAATTCAACATCTAAATTACCTTTTTCAAGATAGATTTTATTTAAGTCAGTGATTTCTAATTCACCACGTGCAGATGGTTTGATTTGTTTTGCGTATTCTACAACATGTTTATCATAGAAATATAAACCAGTGACAGCATAATTTGATTTAGGTTGAGCTGGTTTTTCTTCTAATGAAATAGCTTTTCCATTTTCATCAAATTCAACAACACCAAATCTTTCAGGATCATCAACATAATATCCAAAAACAGTAGCACCATCTTCTTTATTTGCGGCTCTTCTTAAACGTTTTGATAAACCATGACCATGGAAGATATTATCTCCTAAAATCATGGCACAGGCTTCACCATCAATAAATTCTTCACCTAAAATAAAGGCTTGAGCTAATCCATCAGGAGATGGTTGCACTTTATATTGAAGTGAAATACCAAATTGATGTCCATCACCTAATAATTCTTTAAAACGAGGAGTATCATCAGGTGTAGAAATAATTAAAATATCTTTAATTCCTGCATCCATTAAAATACTCAAAGGATAATAAATCATTGGTTTGTCATAAATTGGCAATAATTGTTTACTTGTTACTTGTGTTAGAGGATAAAGTCTTGTTCCAGATCCTCCTGCTAATACGATACCTTTCATAGAAGTACCTCCTTTTGTTTACTCCTAAACAATAAACCATGACGTTACGTAAGTGTCAATACAAAATATAAAATTTCTTCATTTTATCAATAAAAAAAGTGTCACACTTAAAGTATGACTACTTTCTACAAATAAATAAACCACAATCTTTAGTAATTTTAATTCCATTATTTTCATCAATGATTTTTTCAAGGTGAGCTTGAAATTCTTTTAAACGATATCCTAAATATTCTTTTTGATTGCCATGACAACTCATTATATAGTTCATTAACGCTTTAGCGTCATCAACTATTAAATAATCATCATACCTCTTTAATTCAATTTGTTTAAAATAAGGGCTTAAAAGAGTTTCTCCATTTTCTAATCCAAAATGTTCTACAAGGTTATTATTAGATAGTTGAATACGTGAATCAAAATTATGAACAATTTCAGTAATTTCCTTCATATGATTTTTACCATAAGTTGTACAATAGAATATTCCATAATCCTTAAGAACACGAGATATTTCCAAAAGACCAAGATTCAAATCTTGCAGATAAAAGAGAACATGATTTGCAATCACCGTATCAAAGAAATGATTTTTAAAAGGAATATTTTGAGCATCTAAAACAATATAGTTATAATCATTACCAAGTTTTTTTCTGGTATCTTCTAACATTCCTTCGCTAATATCTGATAAGAAAATCTCTCTATTTCTTAGATTATAGGTATTATTTTCCCATAGTTTTCCATTTCCACAACCAATTTCTAAAAGTTGATAAACATGAGAAAAGTCTATTTGATGATAGAGCCATTCAAACCAACTTTCCTTATTAATAGAAAAATGATCATGAAGATAAATACGTGTAGATAAGTTTTGACTATTGAAATATTGTTGAATAATGTTTTCATCATTATTTGTGAGATTAATGAGTTCAATAATCTTTTCCCAAGAAATTTGATCATGTTCTAAAATTTTTTCAGTGCTTTTAATGGTTGCTTTTAAATTATTAAGATGATTCATTTTTTGGTTAATCAAAGAAGTTTGTAGTTTTAAAGATTCTTTAAAACTATCTTTATCATTATCTATAATAAGAGGATAGATTTCTTCTAGTGAAAATCCAAGTTCTTTTAAAGCAAGAATCTTTTGAAGAGTAATTAAATCTTTATTACAATATTGACGATATCCATTGTCTAGAATATGCGATGGTTTTAAAAGCCCTATTTTATCATAATATCGAATTGTCCTTAATGTGACACCTGCCATTTTCGCAAATTGTCCTGTTGTATAATATTTTTCCATAGAAATATTATAAAATAGAAAATAAAAAGATGATAGTTTTTATCATCTTTTTATTTGTTTTTTAATGCTTGGGGTTTCTTTGGCTCATATAAGATCCACCATGAAGGAGGTACATCTAAAACTGCTGCAAAACCAACTAATAAATCAAATAATCCTTTAAACATGATTTTCACCTCTTTTCAATAAAATTAAAATAGTGTTAATAAATAAAGAAATCAAGTAAATAACAAGTAAAGATGAATCAATAAAAGAGCATAAGTATAAAATCAATATTTCTATGCAATGAAGTCTTTTGTTTTTTTCAAAAGATAAAGTGTAATTGGCTACTATTAAACTCAAACATATCAATCTTAAAAAAGGAATATTTGTAACATATTTAATAAAATATGAGGCAAAGAGAATGATCATGTTTGAAAAGACAAGACATTGTAGAAATGATGAACAATGAAAACTTTTATAGGATAATCTTAATGGTATAAAAAAGAAAATGAATAAAACGAATTCGTAAGTTGTATGAAAAATGAATGATAAAATAATTGCTACAAAAAGGGTAGAAAGGTTGCATAACAATCCTTCCATTCCATAAATTGCAAGTTCAATTTGATCTAAATCATTTTCATATTCTCTAGGAATTATTTTCATTGTTAGATACTTAGCAAGATGGTTCATATATAATACTTCCTTTCTTGATTTCAATTTTATTTTATAGAAAAAAATAAAATTTGATACTATTAGGGAAAATTAAAGAAATAGTGGGAAAATTAACTAGAATGTTATTGATTAAAAAGTATATAATACTATTTGAAATAGTAGAATATCGCAATTCTTTATTTATCAAACGAGAATCTTTTTATGGAGGACAAAATAATGTTAGGAGAGAGATTACAATATTTAAGATTAGAAAAAGGAATGACACAAAAGGAATTATCAAAAGTATTTAAGGTATCATTGAAAACAATACAGTTTTATGAACAAAATAGAACCATCCCAGATATATATTTAGTTGCTGAAATGGCTAAATTTTTTAATGTTTCATGTGATTATATTTTAGGAGTTGTCAATACACCTATTCCATTAGATGAAAGAGAAGCAGAAGCTAAAGACCATATTTATATGCCAAAAGAGTTTATGAAAAACAAAGAAACAAGAAGAACATATAAAACAATTGTGGAGTATGTAAAAATGGTTCAAGAGATGAAATAATGTATAAAGTAGCAATTTTAGATGATGAAAAAAACTTTTTAGAAGAAATACATAATTGCTTACAAGAGTATGAAATGTTTGAAGTATCATATTTTCAAGAAGCAAAGTTGTTGATTGATGAAATTGATTATTTTGATGTTGTTTATATAGACTATGAGATGGAAAATATGACAGCATTTGAGTTTTTTAAAGAAACTCAAATGAGTAAATACATTAGAATCATCATTACTAAATATGATCATATTGTTTATAAAAGCATAGATTATGATATTTTTGATTTTATTAGAAAAAAGAAATTAAAAGAAGATATTCACAATAAGATGAATAGATTACTTAAAAAATTAGAATCAGATCACGATCGAATTATTGTAGAAAGTGGTAATCGAATTGTTGCGATATATTATGATGATATACAATATATACATACAGATAAAAATTATATTGTAATTCATGGAAGAGAGGAGTATAAAATACGTTCTACTTTCAAAGATTTTATTAAGAAGATAAAGAAAAATGATTTTATTACAATTTCTTATGGAATCCTTGTAAATATGAGATATGTTCAATACATTAATCTAAAAGAAATGATGGTGGTTTTAGAAAATGAAATACAACTACCTTTAAGTTATAAATATAAAAATTCTGTAAAAGAAGCTTATCAGGAATATAAAATACGATGAAATTATTTTTAGATATTATTTATGTTTTGATAGAAAATTTAATTTATGTGATGTATCTTGATTTATTCTTTAAAAATAGAGAAGAGGTAAAGTATAATAAAATATTCTTTATAGTATTTATGAGTTTTTTATCTTTAATGATGAATAAATATTTTGCTATAAGTTATGGAGGCATTATCTTATTGATTATAAGCTTAATATATATTCATCTTTTTTATGATGGTGACATTTATAATAAGATAATTAAACTTATTTTTGTGAATGTTAATATGTTGCTTATTAATGGATTGTGTATGTTTTTATTAAATCAACAATCACTATATTATATTGTTTATGCTTATGATGGATATTTAGGATATTTGATTACTTTTATTTCTAAGGGAATATGGTTGATAGAATATTTTTATTTAAAAAAGTATTTGAAGGAAGAGTTTCAATTAAATAAACATATTTGGTTTTTTGTTATGATAACACTTGTAGCTATTATTTTTTTAGATCTTTATACTTTTAATGAATATCTGATGAATCAAATGCGTTTATCATCGATTATTTGTTTGTATGTAGTTTCATTAATGATGATTGTATTGATTTATATATTATGTTTAGAAATGACGCAGTACTATCAACGTTTAATGAATCGAAAAATTCATGAACAAGCATTACAGTATGAAGAAACACTTGTGGAAATTGCTAATCAAAAAAGTAAAAAATATAACAAAATTATTCATGATTATAAAAAGCTTGTTAAAGATTTAAAAGAAAATCAGGAAATTGAACTTCAAGATATATCATTAGAAATACCGACAGAGGTTATTCACACAAACAACATTGTGTTAAATTATGTTTTTAATCGGTATACAGAAATCATGAAGGAACATCAGATTGATTTTTATGGAACTTATTCTGATCAAATTTATCAAGGTGTTTCTTCTTATGACTTAGCCACTATTTTAAAATTTTTATTGGATCATGCGATTGTTCTTAGTCAAAAAACAACACATAAAGCAATTCATTATACGATAGAAAGTCAAAGATATTATACAATTATTAAGATAAGATGCTTGATTGAAAATGGGATTGTCGTTGATCATCATTTTAAGAAGAATGAATATTTGATAGAAGAAATATGTAGAAAATATAATGGGAAAAAATTGTCAAAAATAGAAGATAATCAGTATATATTTGGATGTTATCTAGAAAATAGTGGCGATTTGCTATAAAATGTCGATTGTGCTATGATAAACGAGAATTAACCAACATATGGAGGATGATTATGAAACAAAATAAATTTATGCGATTTATGACATCCAGAGCACTTATTTTGACATTACAAGTTGTCGCATCTGGTGTCCTTTTATATTTTGTGTATTTAACAAAATTATTACCTGTTAAATACTTTGCTATTTTAGCTGCTGTTTTGGCAGCATTGGTTTTATTGTTTTGGATTATTATTCAAACAGGAAAGAAAAAAATTGTTGAAGGGAAAACAAGTAAAAGAACTATTATTTCTAAAGTGTTGAGTTTAATTGTTTCAATTGTTTTAGTAATTGGAAGTACTTTTGCTGCAAGAGGAAATACTTTCTTAAATAATGTACAAACAACAACTCAAAAATACGCTATCAATGTCATTGTTTTAAAAAATAGTGATTATGGAACAGCATCACTTGATGGTTTAAAAGGTGTTAATTTTGGTAGATCATATGAAAAAGAAAAAGCTACATTAAATAAAGCTTTAGCACAAATGGAAGAAACGATTGATACACAAAAGTATACGACATATGATACATATTCTCAATTAGCAGATGCTCTTTATAATAAAGAAGTAGATGCAATTGTTGTTGGAACACAATATAAATCAATGTTAGAGTTAAATCATGAAGGCTTTGATGAAGAAACAAGAATTGTAAAAACATATGAATTTGATAAAAAAGCAAAATCAGTAACAACAGCAGTAACAGATGTAACTGAAAAGCCATTTAATGTATATGTAACTGGAATCGATACATATGGTTCTGTATCAACAGTATCAAGAAGTGATGTTAACTTAATTGTTACTGTTAATCCAAAAACTAAACAAATCTTAATGACAAGTATTCCACGTGATTGTGAAATTGAACTTCATAAAAATGGTAAAATGGATAAATTGACACATACTGGTATCTATGGTGTTGAAGAGACTATTTCTACGATTGAAGACTTTTTAGATTTAGATGTTAACTATTATGCAAGAACAAACTTTAGTGGTATTACAAATATTATTGACGCATTAGGCGGAGTAACTGTTGATTCTGATTATGAATTTACAACAAGACATGGTAACTATCATATTGTAAAAGGTGAAAATGAATTAGATGGTGATAAAGGGCTATGTTTTGTAAGAGAAAGATATAATTTACCAAGTGGAGATTATGATCGAGGACGTAACCAACAAAAATTATTAAAAGCAATGTTGAATAAGGCAATGTCACCAAAGATTATTACTAATTTTCAAAGGATCTTAACAGCAATCGAAGGATGCTTTGAAACAAACATGTCTTCTGACGAAATTAAATCATTAATTAATATGCAACTAGATGATAATGCTGAATGGGATGTTTTCAATGTACAACTTGATGGAAAAGGGTATATGACAGATCAAACTTATTCAATGCATGGTACATCAATCTATGTTATGAAACCTTACGCATCATATGTTAAAAAGATTACTAAACTTATTGATTGTGTTGAAAACGGTGATAAGATAACTGAAAATGATGTAAAAGATTTAGGTGGAGAATAGTAGAAAATTTAGAATGGGTCTTATGGATCCATTCTTTTTTTTGAAAAAAATTAAAAAAATTATAAATAGTTATTGACTTTATTAAAAATTAATTGTATTATATATGAGTCGGCAGGAAACAAACTTGCTGATGAGGACATTGAAAACTGAACAGGAAAGAATAAAACACAACGTCAATTAAGTTTAAGAAATAAAAAAGAGCTAAACAGACCAAAGTT
>NZ_JAOQJR010000026.1:0-10601 GCF_025566905.1 [Clostridium] ammoniilyticum | reverse complement strand
AGCATCATCGCGGCGAAGATAGTACATTGTGCGAAAATAGCTCGTTGCCAGTTCCTTCTTTTTTTTTATGTTTTTACATACTATTAATAATAAGTTCAAATTGAAATGATAATTTTATTCTATATGGAGGGGGAAGGATGTTACAAATAACAGATATCTGTAAACAGTATAAAACGGGAAATTTTATTCAAAAAGCTTTAAATCATGTCAGCCTTAATTTAAGAGATAATGAATTTGTGTCGATACTAGGTCCAAGTGGCTCTGGTAAAACCACACTTTTAAATATTATTGGTGGATTAGATAGATATGACAGTGGAGACTTAATTATCAATGGTATTTCCACAAAAAAATATAAAGACCGAGATTGGGATTCTTATCGTAATCACACAATCGGTTTTGTTTTCCAAAGTTATAACTTAATTCCACATCAGACAATTTTATCCAATGTTGAACTTGCGCTTACTATTTCTGGTGTTTCTAAAGCACAAAGAAGAGAGAAAGCAATTGATGCTCTTACCAAGGTAGGATTAGGACAACAATTTCATAAAAAGCCTAATCAGTTATCAGGAGGACAAATGCAACGTGTTGCTATTGCAAGAGCATTGGTTAATGATCCTGATATTTTATTGGCTGATGAACCAACAGGAGCCTTAGATAGTGAAACGAGTATACAAGTTATGGATTTATTAAAAGAAGTTGCTAAGGACAGACTTGTTGTTATGGTTACTCATAATCCAAAACTTGCCAAAGAATATGCAACACGTATTGTTACATTAAAAGATGGAGTTATTTTAGATGATACAAACCCATATCATGTTGAAAGTTTTGTCCCACAACATCGTAATATGGGAAAAACATCTATGTCTTTACTTACATCACTATCCCTTAGTTTTAATAATTTAAAAACAAAAAAAGGAAGAACTTTTTTAACATCTTTTGCAGGTTCCATAGGGATTATAGGAATAGCTCTTATATTATCTTTATCAAATGGTGTTAATACGTATATTCAAACAATCGAAGAAGATACGTTGTCAGAATATCCTTTACAAATTACAAGTACTGGTATAGATATGTCATCAATGTTAGTAGATGATAATCAAGATAAAAAACAATCTTCTAAAAATGATATTCAAGTAGCTAATATGATGACTACAATGTTTTCTAAAATTGGATCAAATGATTTAGAATCATTAAAGAGTTATATTCAAAGTAACCAAAAACAATTAAAAAATTATTCCAATGCAATCGAATATACTTATAATGTGACACCACAAATATATCGCTATCAAGATAATACTTATAGACAAGTTAATCCTGATAAAACATTTAGTTCCCTAGGAATGGGATCATCCACAAGTTCAAATAGTATGATGTCTTCCATGATGTCTACAGATGTCTTTAAATCCATGCCTAAAAACACTAACTTATTTAGTGGGCAATATGATATGAAAGCAGGTCATTGGCCAAAAAAATATAATGAATGTGTTGTTGTTCTTACTTCCTCTGGAAAGATAAGTGATATGATGGCTTATACACTTGGTTTAAGAGATTCATCAGAATTAGATCAAATGGTACAACAGTTTGCTAATGAAGAAGATGTAGATGTGACATTAAAAGAGGATGATTATAGTTATCAAGATATTTTAAATAAAACATTCAAACTTGTTAAATCGGCGGATTATTATGAATATGATGAACAATATCATGTATATAAAGATAAATCTAATGATCAAACATATATGAATCAACTTGTTCAAAATGGTGAAGATTTAAAAATTGTAGGCATTGTCCAACCTAAAGATGATCAAACAGCGACCATGTTATCAACAGGAATTTATTATCCATCATCACTTGTACAACATATTATAGAAAAGTCATCTACAACTCAAATTGTTCAAGATCAATTAAAAAATAAAAATGTGAATATTTTTACAGGAAATGCTTTTGAAGAAAAAAATTCACAATTTGATTTAAGTTCATTATTTACAATTGATCAAAACAAAATGCAATCAGCATTTAAGTTCAATACACAAGCTTTACAATTAGATTTTACGAATTTAAATCAAGAACTGACAAATCTATCACTTCCAACATTAGACATGAATCAAATAATTAATCAAATTCAATTTAATGTTTCAAGTGATCAACTTGATCATTTAGCTAATTCTTTATTAAATGGTTATTTAGAATATGAAAAAAATCATCCAGAAGTAAATATTAATCAAGCTACACAAGAATTTATAAATTACTTACAAACAGATCATGCACGTCAAGTTATAGAAGAACAAGTAAAGAAATATATTGAAGATGGTATTGATCAAAATGAAATGCAACAAATTATCAATGCAGTCTTAGACGATTATAAAAAACAATTAGGCGCAAATGATTTAGATATTACAAAAATAAATGAGTATTTAATGAGCTATTTAAATTCACAAGAAGCAAAGAATATTTTAACTCAAGAAATGACATCTATTATACAATCAACAAACATAGAAACACAAATTTCTCAAATTATGTCTCAATATATGCAATCATCTATGCAAAATTTATCATCCTCTCTACAAAGAGGTATTCAAAAAAGTATGATGTCTATGAGCTCATCAATAGAAAATGCTTTTCAATTTGATAGTCATGCTTTTACAGAAGCAATGAGCTTTAGTGGTGATGAAAATGATTTTATGAGTATTATTTCATCAATGATGACAAGTGAACAAGATTCATATGATAATAATATAAAGAAATTAGGATATGCTGATTTTAAAAAACCAGCAAGTATTAGTATTTATCCTAAAAACTTTGAAAGCAAAGAAAAAGTGATTCACTTTTTAGATACGTATAATCATAAAATGGAAAAAACAAATCAAGAAGACAAAGTCATTACGTATACAGATTTTGTAGGAACATTAATGTCTTCGGTAACTGATATTGTTAATGTCATTAGTTATGTCCTTGTAGCCTTTGTAGGTATTTCATTGGTTGTTTCTTCAATTATGATAGGTGTTATTACGTATATTAGTGTTTTAGAACGTAAAAAAGAAATTGGTATATTAAGAGCCATAGGGGCTTCTAAACGTAATATTTCGCAAGTATTCAATGCTGAAACATTTATTATTGGATTGTTTGCAGGTCTTATTGGAATTATTATTACATTACTCGCTCTTATCCCAGCTAATATTGTTATTCACAATATTGCAGATACAACAGCTGTTAATGCTTCTTTACCACCAGTTGCAGGAATTGTTTTAATTATTTTAAGCGTGATTTTAACTCTACTTGGAGGAATTGTTCCTTCTAAAAAAGCAGCGAAAGAAGATCCTGTAACAGCGTTAAGAACAGATTAAAAAGTCTTTCTATTAGACTTTTTTTTCTTTAGATATATAATAAAATCAAGGAGTGAAGATTATGGTAAAAGTAGATTTAATAACAGGTTTTTTAGGATCTGGTAAAACAACTTTCATAAAAAAATATGCTCAATATTTAATTGATCAAGGATATAGAATTGGAATTATTGAAAACGATTTTGGTGCAGTTAATGTTGATATGATGTTATTACAAGATTTAGAATCAGAAAATTGTGAATTAGAAATGGTAGCAGGAGCTTGTGATAAGGATTGTCATCAAAGACGTTTTAAGACAAAATTGATATCTATGGGAATGAGAGACTTTGATCGTGTTTTGGTAGAACCATCAGGTATTTTTGATGTAGAAGAGTTTTTTGATGTTTTACATGAAGAACCTCTTACAAATTGGTATGAAATAGGAAATGTATTTGCAATTGTAGATGCCTCATTAGAAAAGAATTTATCTAAAGAAGCTTCTTATTTACTTGCAAGCCAAATTGTAAGTGCAGGAAAAATTATTTTAAGTAAAGTAGATACTACAAGTAAAGAAAGAATTGTAGAAACAATTCAACAAATGAATGATGCACTTGCTTTATTTCATGGAAAACCTCTTCTACAAGAAAAATTAAAAATTAAAAAATGGGATGAAATGACCCAAGAAGATTATCAAGAATTATTAAATAGTCAATATACAAATGATTATATTGAAAAATTATGGTTTAACCAAAATGATGCTTTTCAATCTCTTTATTATATGAATAATAGATTCAATCAAGATGAATTTATTCAAAAAATAAATCATATATTTAAAAATCAAGATTGTGGTCATGTCATGAGAGTTAAAGGTTTTTATCAAAAAGAAAAACACTGGTATGAAATCAATATGACTCAAGAAAATACCTCTATACAAGAAATCAATCAAGGGCAAGATGTCATAATTGTTATCGGTGAAGAACTAAATAAAAATAAAATAGATCAATATTTTAAATAGAGATGTCAAAATCTCTATTTTTTGTTAGAATGAACCCAAGTAGGTGAAACAATGAAAATTATAAAATATTTATTACTGATATTTTTTATCATAAGTTTTATTATTTTTTTACTTCCTTTTTTATTAAAAGGAATCTTAAATATTGGAAATATAGCAGGAATAATAGTTTCTTTAGGTTGTTTCCTTATTATCTTTTTTAATAGGCCATTACATCATTTGATTTTTTCTAAAATAATGTTATCTTTCATAATCATCCTTTTAGCAATTATTTCTACGTGTTCTTATAAAATACTTACAAATATGAATATATTACCTCAAGAAGAAACAACAGTTGTTGTTTTAGGATGTCGTGTTAAAAATAAAAAACCAAGTCTTGCATTAAAAGAAAGACTTGATAAAACATATCAATATTTAAATGAAAATCCTAAATTACAATGTATTCTATCAGGTGGACAAGGTGCTAATGAAGAAATATCAGAAGCTAAATGTATGTATCAATATCTTGTAAGTAAAGGAATTGATCCTCATCGCTTATATCAAGAAGATAAGTCTACTTCTACAAGAGAAAATATATTGTTTTCTTATCAATTAATTAAAAAAGAAAATTTATCTAAAGCAATCACGATTATTACAAATGAATTTCATGAATATCGTGCACAAACAATAGCTCGTCGATTAAATATCAAAAGTTATGCTATAAGTGCTCATACTGCTTGGTGGTTATTTCCTACATATTTTGTAAGAGAAATCTTTGGCATTGTTTATGAATTTATTTTTTAGGAGGTAAGATTATGGGAGGAATAAGTGTGTTAGTAGTTTTAGGTTTATTTATGTCTTTTTATGCGTTATATCTTTTTTTGATCTTTATCAGCATCTTTTATCTTGTTGAAAATTATATTTTTGAAAGTCTTTTTCTTTATAATAAAACACATTCAAAGAAATCATGGATTCCTTATTACAGTAAATATCTTCTAGGAAAAGAAGTAGCATTGGAAAAGGAAGGATTATTTTTAATGATGATTGAAATTATGGGAACAATTCTTTTTTATCTCTCTTTAAATGCTCAATTAGGTTCATTAGATACAATTATCTTTTTATTATTTTTAGGATGTATTTTACTTTCTTTTATTATGAATATTTATATTTCACATCAAATTATAAAAAAGGTTTATCCTAAATATGGAGATTGGATCACTGTTTTCAATGTTTTAACATTGGGATTTTTTAGATCTATAAGTTTATTTCTTGTTAGAAATAAATAATAAAAAGACTATCTTTTTTTTAAGTTTGTGATAATATATTACACGAAATATGAGGTGATTGAGATGAAACAAGTTGTTTTAGAATTTGATGATGAAGAAATGGAATTATTAGAAGAACAATTTAAACAAATTCAAGATGTTGCTGGAATGGAAACAATTGAAGATTATATATATTATGCGACAATGTCACATTGTAAAACAATGCAAGCAGCATCAAAAATGTTTGGACAATCAGGTGATATTGAAAAACTTATGGCTGATGAAAATGTTCATGTTGGTGTTGTAAACATGCCTATTCAATTATCTAATGTAGAAGATAAAGATGAATTTAGTAGATATTTAAATGATGTTTTAAATGATGCCGTAAAAGACTTCATGAATCGTAATAATGAACCACTAAATTAAAAAAAGCACGTGAGTGCTTTTTTAAATATCTTTTACTTTTTGAGAAAACTCATCAAACCAATCAGAATGATAATTTTCAACATAACCTTGATCAGATAATTGAGTCAATTCACTATCAATAGGTAATTGACCAAGTAATGGAAGTTGATAACGATCAGCCACTTCTTGGCTATGACTCTTACCAAACATATAAATTTTTTTATCACAATCAGGACATTTAACATAAGACATATTTTCAACGATACCAATAATATCGACATCCATTTTTTTAGCCATATTAACAGCTTTACTTACAATCATCCCTACAAGTTCTTGAGGACTTGTCACAATGATTATACCATCTAATGGAAGTGATTGAAAAACTGTAAGTGGAACATCTCCTGTTCCTGGAGGCATATCAACAAACATATAATCAACATCTCCCCACATTACATCAGACCAGAATTGTTTGATCATTCCTGCAAGTACGGGACCACGCCAAATAACTGGTGTGTCATTTGATTCTAATAATAAATTCGTAGACATAATTTTAATTCCTTGACTACTTTCAACAGGTGTGAATTCTTTACCATTAGATAAAACTTGTTTGTTTTCTACGCCAAAAATACGTCCTATAGAAGGTCCTGTAATATCACCATCTAGAATAGCTACTTTATATCCTTCTCTTTGTTTAGCAAGCGCCAATAATGAAGTTACTGAAGACTTTCCAACGCCTCCTTTACCACTTACAACACCAATCACTTTTTTTACATGAGAATGTGCATTCATTGGTGCTAAAAAATCTTTTTTTGAACATGTACTTTTACATGAATTACAATCATGATTACAATTAGCCATACTACTCTCTCCTTTAACCTCTATACATTATAACCTAAAATCAAAAAATAAAAAAACAATATGATTGACTTTATATTAAAAACTCTTAATAATTAAATCTATGGAGGGAATTTATGAAAAATTTAACCACAGGTCATCCTTTAAAACTTATTTTTTTCTTTGCTTTACCTTTAATGTTCGGTAATTTTTTACAACAACTTTATATCATGGTAGATACCATGATTGTAGGGCGTTTTGTAGGTGTTGATGCATTAGCTTCTATTGGTGGAGCAGATTGGATCAACTGGGCTATTTTAGGACTTTTAATGGGCTTTACACAAGGATTTTCAATTCGTGTATCTAATTGTTTAGGGGCTAATGATGAAAAAGGAATGGAAAAATCAATTGCGATGTCCTATCTTTCATGTTTTGTAATAGCAATTTTAGTTATCATTTTTTCACAAATAATTATCGAACCTTTATTAAAATTATTAAATACACCAAGTCATACAATTCAAGGATCTATTACCTATTTAAGAATCATGTCTGGTGGAGCCTTAATTGTGATCTTTTATAACTGTTTTTCAAGTATTTTAAGAGCTATAGGAGATAGTCGTACACCGCTTATTGCAATGCTCATTGCTGCTTGTTTAAACGTTATACTCGATTTATTATTTGTTTGTATCTTTCATCAAGGAATTGCTGGTGCAGCAATAGCAACATTGATTTCACAATTATTTGCAGCTACTTTTTGTTATTTTAAAATAAGAAAAGAATTACCCTTTAAAATTAAAAAAGAAAGTTTTCAAATAGATCAAAAACTTATTTATCAACTCATTAAATTAGGTTTACCATTAGCTTTTCAAAACTTGATTATTGCTTTTGGTGGAATTGTTTTACAATCTGTAGTTAATGGCTTTGGTTTCTTATTTATTGCTGGTTATACAGCAACAAATAAACTCTATGGAATATTAGAAGTTGTTGCTATATCCTTTGGTTATGCAATTACAACCTTTGTTTCACAAAACTATGGAGCTAAAAAATATCAAAGAATGAAATCCGGTGTTTTTCAAGCAAATATTTTATCTGTTTTTATTTCCATTGTTATTATGATCGTTATTCTATTCTTTGGTAAAAAAGTATTATTACTTTTTATATCTACGACACCAAAACAAACACAAATTGTTTTAAAATATGCTTATGATTATTTATTTACAATGGCTGTTTGTTTACCAGTTTTATATATTTTATATTCTTATAGAAGTGCTCTTCAAGGGATGGAAAATACGATTATTCCAATGGTATCAGGAATTGTTGAGTTAATTACGAGAGTATCAGCAGCACTTATTTTACCGCATTATATGGGTGTTTATGGAATATATTTAGCAGAGGTTCTTGCTTGGACTGCTGCTGCAATCATGCTTTATATTTTTTATCATAAAGATTTACATCAATTAGATAAAGGAGTTATGTAATATGGGTTGGCTTATTTTTATGTGGTTTGTCATTTTAATTGTAATGCTTATTCTTTATTTTATCATGATTGCATTTAAGGTAAGTAAGTTATATCATGATATAGAAAAAAGACAAAATGATGATTTTGAAAATATATCAAAGTTTAAAGAAAGGATGATGAAATAATGTTAGGAACATTATATGTTGTTATATCAAGTTCAAAAGAAGAAGATTATCAAAAAGTAAAAGAGGAATTATTAGAAATCTATCCTGATTTTTCAGTATCTCCTTACAAAGAATCACAAATGGAAAAAGATGCTGTTGAATTCTTTGCGACTTGTCAAATAACAAAAGAAAAAGCACAAGAAGCTTTAGATCAATTAAATAATGATTGGGATGGAGAAGTAGATGATTGTATTGCTTATGGATTTAATACAAAAATGTTTGATTCTCTTGTCTATCATTTAAATTTCCAATTATATGATTAAAAATGGATGCTGAAGCATCCATTTTTAACTTGTATAAATACCAGTAACAGTAAGAGTACTTGTTCCTACAGGAATAACCAGATTATCAATTCTAAGTGTTGTAAATTGCACATAAGTTCCTGGATCATAAATAATCGGATCAGGAGAGTCAGGTGTTTTTAAAATAATACTATTGATTTTGTATCCTGTTGGGAAGATATCATTGAAAGTAACATTTGTCGCTGTTTCATTACCTCTATTTACAATTTTGAAAGTGTAAACAAGAGATTCACCACTATAAATACTTGTTTTATCAACAGCTTTTGTAATATCTAGAGACACATAATTTGCTAGTGTGACAGTTGCACTAGGATTTGGTTTAGCAGTGACAATTGGTCCTGTTGTTGAACCACCATTAGCTGTAATTGTTTGGGTATTGGTAATTTGTTCAGGATTTGTCGTAGGTGTTGTTGTTTCAAAGATAATTAAAACATTGTCATTAGGATTAAGCACATTATCTATTTTAAAAGTGACTGTATTTGCTGTTTTTTGTACATCTGCTTCAATTGGTGAACCATTTAAATAACCTTCAATACTTGTATCAATGTATTGAAGTGTACCGTTTGCTAGATCATCTACAATTGTAAGATTATAAAGAGAAGCACTACCTGTATTTTCTACACGCGTAATATAAGTGATGGTTTGACCAGGTGTATAACTATCAAGTAACGCTTCTTTTGTTGCTGTTAAATCATACAAACTTAAAATACGTGTGACAACAGCATTTGAGTTTTTAGTAATGTTGTCATAGATCAATGTGGCTTCATTTGCGATTGTTACAGGGTCCATAAATAACCTCCTTTCAATGTAATATATGATAAATAAAAAAAGGTGTATGGACAAAAGGTCATAGCATAATTATTATTTTTGTGATAGAATTTCAAGTAATTTAAGGAATCGAGGGAAACTATGGATAAGAAAAAAAGGTTATCGGATGATATTGCTGAGATGCTCCTTTCGATGATCGTCGTTGAAAAGAAATATTTACCAGGAGATAAACTTCCTAATGAGATTGAATTATCTAAAGAATTAGGAGTTAGTCGTATTACATTAAGAGAAGCGATACGTATTTTAGTAACACGACATGTTTTAGAAATTAAAAGAGGAAAAGGAACTTTTGTTAGAGAAGATTATGATAATCAAACTTTTGAAAAGTTCAATATTCCTCCGGAAGTTAAAATGGGAGCAGATGATCTTTACGAAATCCGTTTGATTTTTGAACCAGAAATTGCTTATTATGCAACACTTAGAGCAACGGATAAAGAATTGGAAAGAATCAATGCAATCAAAAATGAAATTGAAGACTGTATTACAAATAAAAAAAGTTATGCAAAACAAGAAATGTTATTTCACTGTTCTATTGCACAAGCAACGCATAATGAATTTATGTCAAGATTAGAACCAGTGTTACAAGAATCTATTCAAAAAGGGGTTTTTCTTTACGAATATGAACATGTATCTAATCAAGATATTATCTCAGATAATAAAATGATTATGGAATTTATGAATGATCGAAATGCAGAAGGGGCAAGAAGCGCCATGCGTATACACATCTTAAGGGCAATCAATCAATTAAAGTTAGAAAAGAAATAATTGATGATTGTTAAAAAAATGTCCAAAGAGAGCAGACAACGCTATTGACATAAGACAACATTAGACGTATAATGGGTAACGAAAAAGGAAATCGAGTAATAAAAATTAATGGGGGATATTAAAAATGGCAAAAATTTTTTATGAATCAGATTGTGACTTATCATTATTAGATGGGAAAACAGTAGCCATCATTGGATACGGATCACAA
>NZ_JAOQJR010000025.1:0-12480 GCF_025566905.1 [Clostridium] ammoniilyticum | reverse complement strand
CCAAGTATTGAAAAAGCAGTGAATGATTTCAATAGTGATTGGTATGATGTTTATGGAGAAGGTAAAGGTATTTGTGATTTATAATAAAAGAAATGCTCATGTTCATTTGAACAGAGCATTTTTTAATATTCTTTTTTGTTTAAAAGTTTTAAACTAATGTGATAAGAAATTATATTACAGATGAATGTGAATATAACAGTTGCAAGTGTTGTAATAGATAAATGATTTTCTATAAGTGAATCAATAATTGTTTCTAAATCAAAACCAATGAATTTTGTAAGAAAATAAATTAGAGCTACAAATAAGAAGATACCACCAAAAACAATGATCATTGCAAGTTGACTTCTTTGAGCTTCAAAGTAGACTCCTACAGGAGTTATGATCGCAATCACAAAATAAGAAAACATAAGTGTTAGTAGGCAACCTTGTAGAAAATCACTATTTAGAAAATGAAATGATTGTTGAATACGATAGTAACCTATACTTGAAATACAAATCGCAAAGAATAGAAAAAGTAATCCTAATAAAATACCTAAGCTATATTTTTGTTTAAGATAATCTTCTTTTTTTATAGGCAAAGTAAATAAAGATGTAAAGCCATGATTGATACTATCATAACTAATTGTACTCATTAAAATGATACCTGGAAATACACTGAAATAACCTAAAACAAAGGTGGGTTTCTTATAGAAATAAGAAGAGCCAAAACCAAATAAAACAAGAATGAGAAAGAGTAATTTGCTTTCTTTGATATATGAAAAATCTTTAATAAATAGTCCTTTCATCTTATTCACCCCTTAACATCATAGAAAATAAAGTATCAAAATTATTCTTTTCAATAATAATTTCTGGATAGTTTTCTTGATAGAATTGTTTTTGATTCGTTAAAGCAGTATAACCATAATTTTCTTTTCTCGTCTTTATAAAGTAATTATGATCTACTTGATTAAATTGTTCTTCTGTTAATTTTAATAAACCATATTGATCTAATAAACAATCCGTTGTTTCATGGAATATAAACTTGCCATCATCAATCATATAAATATCATCACATAGACCTTCTAAATCAGAAGAAATATGAGAACTAATTAAAACTGAACGGTTTTCATCTTCCTCCATAAATTCTCGAATTAAGTCAATGATTTCTTCTCGAGCAAGAACATCTAAACCATTTGTTGGTTCGTCGAGAATAAGAAATGAGGCATGATGTGATAAGGCAATTAAAACATTGAGTTTTGTTTTCATACCGGTAGAGAATACATTGATTTTTTTATCTAAAGGAAATTGATATTGTTTACATTTTTGTAGAAAGTAATCTAAATCAAAATCTTTATAGGTGTTATTTAAAAGATTCATTAAATCTTTCAATTTAAGATATTCACATAAAGAAATATTAGCTAGTGTACAACCAATTTTATTTTTATCAACATCTTTATAATCTTTATCTAAAAGTGTAATATCACCAGAATCGATATGAATGAGATTTAAAATGGCTTTAAAAAGTGTAGTTTTTCCTGAACCATTTTTTCCTATTATTCCAGTAATGGAACCGGGTTTTATTTCTAATGAACAATCTAAATGAAAATGTGAATAAGTTTTTTGAACATGATTAACTTTTAACATATTACTCCTCCATTAATAGTTCTAGCATTTCTTTAATTTCTTCATAACTCACACCAGCTTGTTTTCCTTTTTGAATGGCTTTTTCTAAATGAACTTCAATCTCTTTTCGTGCTTCTTCTAGAAGTGTTTCTTCATTAACAGCAAGAATAAAAGTTCCTTTACCATGAATCGTTTTAGTAAGACCTTCGTTTTCTAAAAAGTCATAGGCTTTTTTTACGGTAAGAGCACTGATTTGTAATTCTTTAGCAAGACTTCTTACAGAAGGTAAAGCATCATTTTCTTTTAAAGTGTGGTTATTGATTTGTTTCTTTATCTGATCGACAATTTGTTCATAAATTGGAATCATAGATGAGTGATTAATAATTATGCGCATATAAGTCCTCCTTCATCTATAAACAGTATATAACAGTATAAAACAGTTTGTCAACACCTCCCTTTTTTTATGTTAATATGATTAAAACAAGGTGATGTGTATGGAAAGAAAAGGAACAGGAAAATTAAGAGTTATTAATGATCAAAAAGTATTTGATTATTTTATAAATGAAGAAATAGGAATTAAAAAGGAAATAGCACAAAAAACAAATGTTTCTATTATGACAACAGGAACCATCTTAAATGATTTTTTATCAAAAGGGATTATTGTAGAAAATGAACTTATTTATGTTGAAAAAGGACGTCCTACGCATCAATATAAATTAAATCCAGATTATTATCATGAGTGTATGATGTATGTCAAAAAAAATGATTGTTGTTCTATTATTTATTGTTTAAAAAATGCTTTAGGTGAATTAATTGATTCTAAAAAAATAAAGAAAAAGGAATTGGTAGGAGAAGATATTGTTAATTGTTTAAATAAAATCATTGAAGAAGATAAATATCTTCAATATATTTCTTTAGGATTACCAGCAATTATTTCCAATAATCAAGTTATTGAATCGGATATTGATTCATTAAAAAAATTCTTTTAATGAATGATATTAAATGTATTGCTTATGGATATAATCAAATGCATCATCAAAATGTCTGTTTTCTTACTTTTCCAAAAGATTCAGGGCATGATATTAGATAATCAATTAATTGATGGAAATAATGGAATTGCGGGAGAAGTTGCTTATTTACCCTTATTTGATTTTTTAAAGAAAAGAGAATTTGATAATTCACTTGAAAATATTATTCAAGTTGTTGCGACCACAATTGTGATGTATAATCCTCATTTACTTATCCTTACAGGAGAAAATATAAAAGAAGATGATTTAGAAGCTATTCAAAAAGGAGATTTAAATTATGTTCCTATTCATTTTATGCCTTCTTTAAAATATCAAGAGAATTGTGAAGATTATTATTTTCAAGGATTAGAAAGTCAAATTATTCAAAGAATTCAATTATAGAAGATGAAAATCTTTTTTTATATCAACTGTTTATTAAAAGATTTTTAATATATAAGCGAAGGGGATGAAAAACATGAAAAGAAGAATACTCAATAATGAACTTGCAGCACTTGTAGCACAAATAAGACATGGAGAAATGATTTTTATTGCAGATGCAGGAAGTGGTACAAGTCCTAAAGCAATCTATCCACTAGGTTCAAGTGTGCAATATATTGATTTAGAAGCAGTAACAGGATCACTAAGTTTTCATGATATTTTCACAACATTAAAAGAATGTGGTGTGCTATTGTGACAGAAGATATGTTAGAATTAAATCAAAAGGATTATCAAACCGTTGAAAAATTATTTGGGAAAGAGAATATACATGTCATGCATTATATTCCTGAATATTATCAAATGAGAGATCGTTGTAAAGCGGTGGTACAAACGGGAAATTATGGTGTACATGCTCAAGTAATTTTAATTGCAGGATATCCAAGTGATGATATTCCTATGGAATGGTTAAAGGAAGGATTAAAACATGACTGAAAAAGAAAAGATGAAAGCTGGTTTATGGTATGATGCCAATAATGATCAAGAACTCATAGATCAAAGATTTATATGCCAAGATTTATGTTTTGCATTAAATCAACTGAAACCAAGTGATGAAAAAAGAAATGAAGTAATTGAAAATATTTTGGGATATTTTCCAGATGATTTAGTTTTATTAAGTCCTTTTACAGCGGATTATGGAAAAAATATTAAGTTAGGAAAGAATGTTTTTGTGAACATTAATAATTATTTTATGGATGGAGCAACTATTGAAATAGGTGACAATGTTTTTATTGGTCCTTCATGTGGCTTTTATACAGCAAATCATCCTTTAGATTATACAAATAGAAATCAAGGATTAGAAAAAGCCTTACCGATAAAAGTAGGAGATAATTGTTGGTTTGGAGCTAATGTTTCTGTGATGCCAGGAGTTACAATTGGTGCGGGGTGTGTGATTGCAGCAGGGGCAGTGGTGACCAAAGATATGCCAGCAAATAGTTTAATTGCAGGTGTTCCAGCAAAAGTTATTAAAACAATTGAACAATAAAAATGACCTCCAATGGAGGTCATTACCTTTTATTTTAATAAACCTAATTCAATCATTTTTAATCCGATGTCTACAGAGTTATAAGCAGCACCTTTCATTAATTGGTCACCTGTAATCCATAAACTTAAAGCATTATCTTTATATAAATCTTTTCTTACACGTCCAACGTGAGTTAATTCATCACCGATAAAGCTTGTTGGCATTGGATAAACTTGATTAGCTAAATCATCGCATAAATCAATACCAGTACTATTTCCTAATAATTCAAAAACTTTATCCATATCGATTGGTTTTTTAGTTTCAATATAGATTGATTCACTATGTCCACGTAAAACAGGAACACGTACACAAGTTGCATTGACTTCAATATCTTTATTGAAGATTTTTTTAGTTTCATTTACCATTTTCATTTCTTCTTTACTATATCCATTTGATAAATCAAATTTATCTACTTGAGGAATACAGTTGAAAGCAATTGGAAAATGTTTTTTATCACCAGCACAAGGTAATGTTTTAGCAACAGGTTCTTTACCATCTAAAACTTCTTGGCTTTGACGATAAAGTTCTTCCATACCAGCAACACCAGCACCAGATACAGCTTGGTAAGTAGAAACAACGATTCTTTCAATATCAAATTCATCATTTAATCTTGTAAGAGCACTACACATCATAATTGTTGTACAGTTTGGACAAGAAATAATTCCATGATGGTCTTTTAAGGCTTCACCATTTACTTCAGGAACAACTAAAGGAACATTAGGATCCATTCTAAAATGTGAAGTATTATCAATATTGACACATCCAGCTTTTACGGCATATTTCATATATTTTTCTGAAATACTTCCACCAGCAGACCAGAAAGCAACTTCTACACCTTCAAAACTATTTTCAGTTAATTCTTCAACAACAAATTTATGTCCTTCAAATTCGATTTCTTTTCCAGCACTTCTTGCAGAAGCTAATAATTTAATACTTTCAAAAGGAAAGTTAAATTGGAAAACACATCTTAACATTTCACGACCAACGGCACCAGTAGCACCAACAATAGCAATTTTAAATTTTTTCATTTTTATAATCTCCTTATCCTCTTACTTTGAAAATAACAGCATTTTCATCATTTAATTTATTTTTTAAATCAGCTAATTCAATTTCTTCTGTTATATAAATATGATCATCTTTTTCACTATAGTATGTTTCATAAGGAATATCTACAGGTTTAGATGCTCTTACATAATAGCGTGAAGAAGAAATAGGGTAAACATGTTTACAATCTTCATAATCATGTGACCATCTTTCTACTTGGTGTGTTTTCATGATATCACTGACAACAGCTGAAGCAGTGACATAACGTCCAGCACCACGACCATAATAAATAATGTTATTAACATAATCGTTATCGATTTCAACAACGTTGTAAGAATCCATAACATTGGCTACAAGTTCATTTAGGTTTACAAGTGTTGCTGAAACATCAATTCCTAAACCATCTTTAACAGGTTTTGCTTGAGCAATCATTTTAAAACGATAACCTAATTTTTTAGCGTAATCCATATCTAATTTAGAGACATTACGGATACCACTAGCTTGAATTTGATCAAAGTCAACAAATTTTTGATAACCATTTTGTGCTAAAATACAAATTTTATGAGCAGCATCAATTCCATCTAAGTCTAAAGCAGGATTAGCTTCAACATATCCTAAACCATCTGCAATTGATAATGCTTCATCAAAATCAAGATTTTCATTTTCCATTAAAGTTAAAATAAAGTTGGTTGTTCCATTTAAAATACCAACAATTTCTTTGGTATTATTTGCAATCAAACTTTCTTTTTGACTTGCTAGAACAGGAATACCTCCTCCTACAGAAGCTTCATAGAAAATATGTACATCATTTGCTTTAGCAGTTTGGAAAATTTCTTTTCCATAATGAGCTAATAAAGCTTTATTAGCTGTAACTACATGTTTTTTGTTATTTAATGCTTCTAAGATAATGTTTTTCGCAATTGTTGTTCCCCCAATAAGTTCAACAACGACATCAATTTCCTCATCATTAATAACATCATGATAATCTTTTGTATAAATAATTCCCTTAGGTAAGTCTACTTCTTCAAGACCACACCCGTATTTAACAACAATTTCTTGTTTCATTTCTTTTTCTAAACGTGTTTTTTCATTTGTAAGAATTTCAATGACCCCATATCCTACAGTACCAAGTCCAATAACACCTATTTTCATGATAGTCCCCCTTATAATAAAAAATAGACCAAATGGTCTATTGAAAACTTAACATAAACAAACCATTATTCTTGAGCTTTATTTTTTAAATGCATCAATAATAGTTTTAATGGTTATCATAGTTAAGCCTCACTTTCTTTACTTTTTTGATATAATAGCATGATTGTATACAGTAGTCAATTTTTTCTCATAGTTTCTTTCCTTATATTATATTAATAATAAAATCTTGGATTGTTGACTTTGTATACAATATTCAATATAATAAATTCAATTATTGGAGGATATAGCGATGAATAAGACATATGTAAGTACGCGTAATCATCAAGATCAAATCAATTTCTATCAAGCAATTGTACAAGGAATTGGTGATGATGGGGGATTGTTAGTTCCTAATTTTGATTTTCAAAAATTAGATTTAAATAAATTAGTTCAATTAAATTATGTGGATTTAGCAACAGAGGTGATTTCAACTTTTGTTCCTGAAGATGGTAAAGAACTTATCCATCAAGCATGTTTAAATGCATATGGAAAAGGTTTATTTCCAGAAATTGTTGTTCCTGTAAAAAAAGCAGGAGATGTTTATGTAGCTGAATTATTCCATGGACAAACCGCTGCTTTTAAAGATATGGCATTATCTTTATTACCACATTTAATGACTTTATCTTTAAAACAATTAAAAGAAGATCGTGAAGTCATGATTTTAGCAGCAACAAGTGGTGATACTGGTAAAGCTGCTTTAGAAGGATTTAAAGATGTTGAAGGAACATGTATTAAAGTATTTTATCCATTAGATGGAGTAAGTGCGATTCAACAACAACAAATGGTTTCTCAAGAAGGAAAAAATGTTAAAGTAGTTGGAATTCATGGTAACTTTGATGATGCTCAAAGTGCTGTAAAAGTAGCGTTTGGAGATAAAATGTTAAAAGAAGTAAGTGATCAACATCATGTTTTCTTATCTTCAGCTAACTCAATTAATGTAGGACGTTTGATTCCACAAATCGTTTATTATTTCCATAGTTATTTTGAACTTGTAAGAAATAAAGAAATTGAAATGGGAGATCAAGTAAACTTCTGTGTACCTAGTGGAAACTTTGGAAACTGTTTAGCAGGATGGTTTGCAAAAAATATGGGTCTTCCTGTTAATAAATTTATTGCCGCATCTAATAAGAATAATATTTTAACTGATTTCTTTACAACAGGTAAATATGATGCTAATAGGGAATTCTTTAAAACAAATGCACCAGCAATGGATATTTTAGTATCAAGTAACTTAGAAAGACTTGTATGGTATATGTCTGGAAAAGATGGTGATAAGGTTAAAGAATACATGGAAAAATTAAAAGCAGATGGTATTTATGAAGTTGATGATGAAACATTTGCACGTATTCAAGATCAATTTAAAGCAGGATATTTAAATGAAGAAGAAGTTTTAAAAACAATTAAAGATTGTTATGAAGATAATGGTTATGTTTTAGATACACATACAGCATGTGGTTATGGTGTATTAAAACAATATCAAAAGGAAACTGGAGATCAAACTAAAACAATCTTACTTTCAACAGCTTCACCATATAAATTCCCTGAATCTGTTTATAAAGCATTATTCAATGAAGAATTAAATGTTTATGATGCAATTGAAAAATTAAATAAAAAAACAGGTGTAGCAGTACCTAAACCATTAGTTGGAATTAAGGATAGAGAAGTGCTACATAAAACACATATTGATAAAACAGAAATTATTAATTTTATTAAATCAGAAATGGAAGGACTTTAAAGAATGAAAGTCAAAGTCAAAGTACCAGCAACAAGTGCCAATTTAGGACCAGGATTTGACGTTGCTGGATTAGCGTTAACTTTATATAATACCTTTACTTTTGAATTAAATGAAGGTGGATTAAATATTACAGGTTGTCCAACACAATTTTGTAATGAAGAAAACTTAACATATCAAGCTTTTAGCCAAGCAGCTCAAAGCTGTGGTTTAGATTTTAAAGGTGTCAATATTCATTGTGAAAGTCAAGTTCCTTATACAAGAGGTCTTGGAAGTAGTTCAACATGTATTGTGGCAGGAATCGTTGGAGCTTTTGCTTTTAAAGACAAAACAGATGATCGTCAAGAAATTCTTGAACTTGCGACAAAGATTGAAGGACATCCAGACAACGTTGCACCAGCTATTTTTGGTGGTTTAACAGTTTCAGTCATGGAAGAAGAACAAGTGCTTACATTAAATATTCCTGTAAAACATGAATATCGTTTTGTAGCTTTAATTCCACCATTTACTTTATCTACTGAAGAATCACGTAAAGTGTTACCACAAACATTAGGTCGTCAAGATGCCATCAAAAATGTTTCCCATTTAGCTCTCGTCGTTGCTTCTTTGATTAATGGTTATGATGATGGTTTAAAATTAGGATTTAAAGATCGTTTACATCAACCTTATCGTGGTAAGTTGATTCATAATTATGATGAAATTATGAATGTTTTAGAAAACGATGAAAATGTTTTAGGATGTTATTTATCAGGAGCAGGACCTACTTTAATGGCAGTTATTCGTGAAGAAGATAAAATGGGTGTTGTTCGTTTAAAAGAAGAACTTGGATCATTATTAAATGATTGGGAAGTTATTAAATTAGAATTAGATCATAAAGGTTATACTTGTGATTATGAATAAGGGATAAGGAGATTTTACTCCTTATCTTTCTTTTTTTCTTCAATAATGCTTAGATAATCAATACTTTTTTCTAAAAGTTTAGAAAGTAATTTCCAAGTATCGAGGGACATTTCTCTTTCGTTATTCTCATAGTGAGAGTATGTACGCGGAGATACATGGATCAATTTGGCTATGTCTTTTTGTTTTAAATCTTTATCCTCCCTGGTATTTTTTAAATTAATATAAATATATTTCTTCTTTTTAGTCATTTTTTACCTTTCTTTATTTCTCTACTAACACGCTATAATCATAGTATCAATAGAGTATGGAATGTTCTTATTTTCATTATATGGAAAGATTAATTAGAATTGTTGTAATGGAACAATTTGGTCTTTTTTTGATAAATTCATCATTTAGACATATTATTTGTTATAATGAAAAATACAGGAGGTATTAATATGGAAGGTATTACAGAAATTGATAAAACTAAATATATAGATGAGTGTAAAGAAATTGTAAGAAATGAAATACCAGAGGAATTATCTGATGAAATGCTTACAATTGTAACAAATGAAATTATGGATACGTGTCTTTTTATAGGTGGAGATTTTAAAAAAGAAAATATTATAGATATTACAAAACAATATGTCACAATGGGTGGTATTCGAAGAATCAAGAAAGCACATGAGGGTATTTAAAATGCAACATTATTGTGAAATTCCTACACCTAAAGGAACACTTAGAGGATTTTTTCATAAACCTAATCAAGACAAACATCCTGTTTGTTTGATTTTCCATGGTTTTACAGGACAAAAAACGGGAACAAAGTTTTCTTATGTACAATTATCACGTATGTTAGAAGCTAAAGGAATTGCTTCTTTTCGCTTTGATTTTTTAGGAAGTGGAGAAAGTGATGGGAATTTTGTGGATATGACTTTTCAAGATGAACTTTCTTGTGCCAGAGTGATTTTAGAAGAATGTTTAAAAATGGAAAATTGTACAGAAATCTATGTTTTAGGACATTCGATGGGTGGTGCTATTGCTAGTGAACTTGCTAAGCTTTATCCAGATGTAATTAAAAAAATGGTTTTATGGGCGCCAGCTTTTAATTTACCAGATGCGCTTCATTATTTAACAGGACAAGTTGAAAGAGCGAAAACTTATGATCATGGTGGGTATGAAATATCAGATGATTTTGTAGAAGATATTTTAAAAAGAGATTTTTATCAAGAATTAGATACTTATCAAAATGATTTACTTGTGATTCATGGAACAAAAGATACAACAGTTCCTTATGAAATCAGTAACAAATACATGAAATTATTTCATAAAGGAACAAAGTTTGTTTCGATAGAAGATGGCAATCATAATTTTGATAAACTATCTGATATTAAACAAGTTTTAAAATTAACTTTAGAATTTTTTGAATAATGTGTTTAGCACATTATTTTTTTATCAACAAATTCGTTGTAATATAATACTATACGTTGTATAATATTATTGTAAAAAGAATAGGAGGGCAAATATGATATTTAATACAGGGGCTGCTTTGTTAGACGCCATTGTTTTAAGTGTTGTCGCTAAAAAAGAAGAGGGAACGTATGGTTATAAAATTACCCAAGATGTGAGAAAAGGAATCGATGTTTCAGAATCGACACTCTATCCTGTCCTTAGAAGATTACAAAAAGATGATTGTTTAGAGACATATGATAAACAAATTGATGGTAGAAATCGAAGATATTATAGAATTACAGATAATGGAAAGAATAAATTAGAGATGTATAGAAATGAATGGATAAGTTATACAGAAAAAATTAATTCATTATTAAAAGGAGGGGATAATAATGAATAAGGAACAATTTTTAGATGAATTGGAAAAATTATTACAAGATATAGATTCAATAGAAAGAGATGAAGCACTTAATTATTATCGTGATTACTTTGAAGATGCAGGAAGTGAACATGAACAAGAAGTTATAGATGAATTAGGAACACCTGAAAAAGTTGCACAAACAATTAAAGAGGGACTTGATATAAATGAGCAAGAAAATGAAGAAGTAATTCATCATTATAATGAAAGAAATACACGTATATTAAGAGGAATCATTGTTGTTTTATTAGTTTTACTTATTTTACCAACAATTGGTGGTGTTGGTGGTTTAGTAGTAGCAGCGTTTGGTTTATTTCTTTCAATTGTATGTATCGGTATATTTGGTACATTTGGATTGTTATGTGCTTTAGTTGCTTTAGTTGTTGTTGCTATTAAAATGTTTATGGATGGTTTAATTGCTGGTGGTCTTATTTGTTTAGGTGTTGGTTTATTATTATTTTCTTTAAGTTATTTAACTTCTTTAATGACAGTCAGTATTTTTAAATATTTACCACAAGCATTTAGAGCACTCATTGATTTAGGTAAAGATATTTATAATAAGGTGGTGGGTTAATATGAAAATTTATAAATGTATTGCACTTGTAACATTAATTCTTGGTCTTGCTTTATGCGTTGGTGGTGTTTTGATGAATGGCTTAGATCAATTACCTGGTGAAGCACAAAAAGTAACGAATTATGTTAAATTTAAATCTTTTGGTAAAGCAAAAGATGTTAATTTGGAATTAGGTGTTGATGCTCATTGTAACCTTGATTTAGAATTATCAGCATTAAATGGTAAAATCGTTTATTATGATGGAAATACAATTAAAGTAGAAGGAAGTCATGTTAATAAAGATTATGATTTTAAATATAATGGACAAGTTGCAGATATTTCTTTTACGGGTGTAACTCATAAAAAAGAAACAAGCAAACTTACTTTATATATTCCAAGAAATATTCAATTTAATCACATTGATTTAGATATTGATGCCTCAAAGGTTACAATTGAAGATTTACAATGCAATCAATTAGAAATGGAAAGTGATACAAGTAAAGTAACAATCAAACATTTACTTGTTAAAGAAAATGCGGATATTTCTAATGATATGGGTGATTTAGAAATTTCTAATTTAGATACGTATAACTTAGATTTAGAAAATGATATGGGAAATGTATCTTTAGTGATGGCAGATACAAGAGATCAATATAAAGTGACAAAAGATGGTAGTATGAGTTCTGTTCATGTAAGTGATGCAAGTCAAGTTATAGGAAATAAAAATATTGATATCGATACAGATATGGGAAATGTAACAATTCATTTTAAGGGGGAATAATAATGAATAAAAAGTTATATCGTTCAACTAAAGATAAGGTATTAGCAGGGGTATGCGGAGGACTTGGAGAATATTTTGATGTAGATCCAACACTTGTAAGACTTGCTTGTGGTTTGCTTTGTTTATATGCAGGAACAGGACTTCTTGCCTATGTTGTTGCAGCGTGTATTATACCTGTAGATCCAAGATAGTTTTAGAATAAAAAATATCCCGAATTGCAAGCAGAAACTGGAAATAAGAGAAAATAGGAACTAATTTTTATAGAAAATCGTATTTTCAGTTACATTAAGTTTAGCTAATTC
>NZ_JAOQJR010000024.1:0-16180 GCF_025566905.1 [Clostridium] ammoniilyticum | reverse complement strand
ATCGGGGCAGGATTTGTACCAGAAACATTGGATACAAAGATTTATGATGAAATCATTACAGTAGAAAATGAAGATGCATTTGCGACAGGAAAAGAAATGGCAAAGACAGAAGGAATTTTAGTAGGGATATCATCAGGAGCAGCATTATATGCAGCCAAAGAACTAGCCAAGAGAGAAGAAAATGCAGGGAAGACAATTGTCGTCTTATTACCAGATGGTGGAGATCGTTATTTATCAACACCTTTAATTCAAGATTAGGGAAATTATTTTTCCTTTTTTAAAAGGAAAATAGGGGATGAATCGAAAATTTGAATTTAAGTACAACAAGACGTACTTGATTTAAGAGTTAAAATTAAAGGTGTAAGAATACATGATATTGATAATACAGTGTATTCTTCCTCTTTAAATGATTATATAGATGTTCATGTTAAACGTATTTTAAAAAATCTATTAAAGAAACAAGAATTTCATAAAATCAACCCCTTAGTTGATCTCTATAATTTAATTTCTATGGATACTAAATTAGCTTTAGGAGCCATGATTTAGATAAAATAGAGGGAAATATTACTTTAAGACTAACTCAAGGAAATGAAAACTATATTCCTTTAGGGAGTGAAGAAGCTAAAGAGGTTAAGGCAGGTATTTATAGTTATATAGATGATGCCAATGATATTATTTGTTATAGTGAAATAAGACAAGTAGATAAAACAAAAGTCACAAATGAAAGCAAAGATATTTTCTTTATTGTTCAAGGCAATAAAGAAACCTCTGATAAATATGTAAAAGATATAGCTAAAGAATTAATTACAGTTGTGACTTATTATTTAGGGGGAACTGATGAAATACTTTAAAGACATTTTAGAACTTATTCTAGAATGTCTTTTATTTTATGAAAAAATTAAAATTTAAGGGATAACATGTAAAAAGATATGGATCTTAACCGAGTTTTAAAAAAATGTCGAATTCGACATATTTTTATTGTGCTTGCTTGTAAGCGCTATTATAATTGGAAAAGGGGGATATGTATGGACCAAGAATATCAAGCACTGGTGGTGTTAGATTTGTTGACGACACAGATGAATAAGTATGCCAATAAGAAGCTAAAACCTTATGGGCTTAAATTCAATGAATTAAATATTATTCGTTTTGTAGCTCAAACAAATGAATCGGTTTATCAAAAAACGATTTGTCAAAATTTTCAATTGCCTCATTCGACAGTTGTGGGAATTGTTTTTCGTTTAGAAGATAAAGGTTGGCTTTTAATGGGAAATAGTCATTTTGATAAACGTCATACACGTATTGTTATTACGGATAAAGGAAAAAATTTGATTCAGGAAACAGAAGATATCTATCAAGATATCATGAATAAAATGAAAATGATTTTATCTGAAGAAGAAATAGAAAGTTGTATTCATTCAATAGATAAAATTAAAGAATTATTTAAATAGGAGGTTGTTATGGGAATTTTTAAATTTTCAATGAGAATGCTTGTCAAAGACTATAAAAAGAGTTTATTTTATGGAATTACTCTGATATTTGCGGTTGCCGTATGTTTTGTGTTTTTCAATATTATTAATAATCCGGATTTAGCTGATCAAGCGATTGCTCGAAGTGGTGGGACATGGAGTGACGTACAAATGCCATTTTCATCTGTGTTATCGTTTTTGATTATTTGTTTTTGTTGTTTTATGGTCTTCTTTGCAAATGATTTCTTTTTATCAAGAAAGACGACAGAACTGGCTATTATGGCAATGTCAGGTTCTGGCTATATTAATTCAACAATGTATGTCTTGTATCAAACATTCACTTTGTTGCTTCTAGCAACACCACTAGGTATTTTAATAGGAAGATGTGTTGTTCCCTTTTCTAATGCCTATATGTATCAAATGTTAGGTGTACATAAAGATCCTTCTTATATTCCTCAAGAAGCATATCTTTATTCATTTATTCTTGTAGCGATTGTTTTATCAATGATTTGTGTTTTAACAGCAGGATTTTTACATAAAAATGATATTCAAACGTTACTTTCGCAAGAAAAAGAAATGAAAGTAAAAAGAAATACAAAGAAAAGTAAAGCTGTTTTATTTTTTGGAATATATGTTTTTGGGATTGTGATGATGTTTATGAATCCCCATGAACCAACAGCTTATATTGCTCCAACGATTGTTGGCTTAGGTGGAGCAATAGGAGTGATTCGCTATGTTTTACCTGATTTTGTAAGAAATCTTAAAAGAGGTATTTTTCTTACTAAAAGATATGTTTTAATTTCTATTTCTAACTTAAATTATTCGATTCAAAGATCTTTGTTATTGTTTTCATTAATGACCGTTGCTGTAACTGGAATGTTAGCAGTACTTGCAGCAAACCAAAATTCTCCACGAGAATTTACCACAGGCGTTATTGGTTATATTGTAGTGGTTGTTTTATTAGTCGTTTCAATCATTTATAAGCTATCAATGGAAGCATTAACGAGAAAAACTTTATTTGTGAATTTATGGAAGATTGGATATACCAGAAAAGAACTTAGAAAAATAGTAAGACAAGAAGTTATCAGTTATTACTTTGTTTTGATACTTATACCGCTTGTTTATATTATGTTTATTTCAGGTCGGTTTATTTATTATGGAGATATGTCATTACAATTTGCTTATATTTATATTTTATCTTATATTATTCCAATTATTGTTTCAGGATTTATTACTTATGTTCAATATATAAATGCAGTTGTTAAACCAATTAAAGGAGGAAAATAAAATGGAAAGAAAAGAAATACTTGTTGCTGATAAAATTACTAAGATATATGGAATAGGGACAAAAACGTTATTTGAAGCTTTACATGAAGTTTCACTTACGATGTATGAAGGGGAATTCGTATGTATTATGGGTCCTTCTGGAGCGGGAAAATCAACTTTTATTAATAATCTTTCAACTATTGATATTCCTACAAAAGGAAAAGTCTTTATTAATGGAAAAGAAGTACGTGTGATGTCTGAAGGAGAAATTGGTAAATTTAGATATGAAAATTTAGGTTTTATTTTCCAAGAATTTAATTTATTAGATAGTTTAACGATTTTTGAAAATATTGCTGTTCCTCTAACTCTTGCAAATGTCAATAAAAAAGAAATTACGCAAAGAGTTCAGGAAGTTGCTAAAAAATTAAATGTTGAACAAACATTAGATAAATTTCCTAATGAATGTTCTGGTGGTCAAAGACAAAGAGTAGCTATTTGTCGTGCTTTAGTTACTAATCCTAAATTGATTGTTGCTGATGAACCAACAGGAAATCTAGATAGTAAAAATTCTCATGAGATTTTATCGCTTTTTAAAGAATTAAATGAAAAAGAAGGGGTTTCTATTTTAATGGTTACACATGATAGTAAGATTGCATCTTATTCATCAAAACTTCTTTATATTAAAGATGGCATTATTGATCGTACAATTGAAAGAGAAGGTTTATCTCAAAAAGAATATTTTTATAAAATAGTTGATATTAATTCAAGTGAATCACAAGAGTTGTTTGAATAATGGGTATTTTTAAGTTATCTTTGATTTCATTAAAAAAAGATATGTCAAAAAGTATTTTCTACTTTTTGACATTCTTACTTACAACTATTTTTATATTCTCTTTTTTTAATCTTACATTTAATCCTTATTCAGGTATTCATTTAGGAAAAGATGATACAACCTTTGTGACACCGATTGCAGTCTTTGTGATTGTTATTGCTATGCTTTGTGTTTTTCTCGCAAATAACTTTTATGTTTCTAATAAAGGAAAAGAAATTTCGATTATTTTGATGTCAGGAGCAAGTATTTATCAATTAGGCTTCTACTTATTCTTACAAGTCTTTACGATTATGCTTTGTGCGATTCCTTTAGGTCTTGTTTTAGGTTATTTACTCATTCCAACAATCAATTCTTTGTTTATGATGACATTTAAATATAATGGACAGCTTTTCTATTTATCAAGCCAAACTTTTCCAGCAACATTTATGATTCTTGCTTTTGAAGTTATGTGGTGTTCTATGTTGAATTTGGGGTATTGTGTTAGAAGTACGATTAATTCTATGATTCATGATAAAAATAAAATAGATTTAAGTGGTTTAAAAGGTCCACAAATTACGAGTAAAGTTTTTATTATTCTTTATTTTGTGCCAATGGTTTTATTCTTATTTGTGAAAGATTCAACTTCTTATATGTTTATAGCTTTATTTGGTTTAATAGGAATATCAGGGCTTATTAAAAAAGTATTACCAGAATATATTCGAAAAAGGCAAAAGAATCAATCATTAGAAAATTCTGTAGATTTGATTGCTTATGGTTTCTTTCATAGTGATCTACAAAAGATTTTTAGCCTTTTACTTATTTCTTTATTATCTTCTGTTTTACTTACGTGTATTACAGTCTATACATTAAAACAGCCACTTGTTTCAATGGTTGCTTTAATGTCTTATGTTTCCGTGATGATTTTAATGGCTTTAACGATTGTCTTTAAAATAGGAATGGAACTTTATAAAAGAAAAGGAAACTTTGAAAATCTTTGCTGTTTAGGATTTTCTATTGAACAATTAAAAAAGATCATAAAAAAAGAAATGATTTGTTTCTATGGAGTTATTCTTTTACTGCCGCTATCCTATCAAATCATTATCTTATGTAATTTACTTATTAAAGCTAAAATTACGTTCTATTTATTTTTAATTATTTTATTAATTCAAATTGTTCCATTATTAATAAGCTATTTATTAAGTATCAAACTTTATAAGAGTATTTTACCAACATCTATCATTATGGAAAAATAATTATTTAAAGAATCTTTTAAAAAAGGATTCTTTTTTCTTTACTTCAAAAGGATTACATGGCTGATTTTCTTTTAAATCATAGAATTGAACTTCGTGATTTTCCGTATCAAAAATACAATAAGTAGGATGAGGATAATTTCCTCTAGGAAAAGTTACACTTCCTGGATTAATAAAAAGAGTATTTTCTTTTTTATAACAAGTAGGATTATGACTGTGACCAAAACAAACAACATCTATTTTATGATTTAATGCATATTGTTCTAAATCATACATAGATTCATCTATATGAAAAAGATGACCATGACAAATAAAAAAATTTAAACCGTCGATTGTAAGGGTTAAATCTTTGGGAATATCCGCAAAATCATTATTTCCTCTTACATTATAGAAATTATCTATTTCTAAAGGAGAATAAGGCATATAAATATCACCACAGTGAATGTAATAATCAGCTGGATGTTGGTTGATGAAGTTTAAAAGAGTTTGTTTTGTCATTGAATGGCTATCGGATAAAATCATAATTTTCATAAATGTACCTCCGTTAAATATGCTATAATTATTTTATCATAAAATAAGAAAGAGAGGTATTTTATGGATTCTTTTATTCAGTTTAAAGATGTCAAAAAGACATATAAAGTAGGAGATATTGAAATTCATGCAAGTAATGGTGTGAATTTTGAAGTTAATAAAGGAGAATTTGTAGTTATTGTAGGCCCTAGTGGGGCTGGAAAAACAACGATTTTAAATCTTCTTGGAGGAATGGATCAAGCAACAAGTGGATCTATTATGGTTGATGGTCAAGATGTGGCTTTATATGATGAAAAGAAATTAACACAATATCGAAGAGATGATATTGGTTTTGTGTTTCAATTTTATAATCTTGTGCAAAACTTAACAGCTTTAGAAAATGTTGAACTTGCTTCACAAATATCTAAAGATCCTTTAGATGAAAAAATGGTTTTAAAAAGGGTAGAGCTAGAAAATCGCATGAATAACTTTCCTGCGCAATTATCAGGTGGAGAACAACAACGTGTAGCAATTGCTAGAGCGATTGCGAAAAATCCTAAATTACTTTTATGTGATGAACCAACGGGAGCTTTAGATTATTTAACAGGGAAAGCTATTTTAGCTTTGCTTAGAGAAATGTGTGATAAGTATAAAATGACAGTTATTGTGATTACTCATAATAGTGCTTTAGCTCCAATGGCAGATCGTGTGATTCATTTAAAAAATGGAAAGGTTGATCAAATGTTTTTAAATGAACATCCTCAACCTATTCAAGAAATTGAGTGGTAATAATGAAAAGAAATGCTTATGTTAAAAATCAAATAAGAATTATTAAAAAAACAAAAGCACGATTTTTATCTATTTTTTGTATTGTTTTTTTAGGAGCTTCATTTTTTGCAGGACTTCGACAAAGTCCTTTGATTATGAAAGAATCAATGCACGATTATTTACAAACATATAAATGGAATGATTTGAACTATATTGCAACATATGGTTTTGATGAATCTATTATTCAAAAAGTTGAAAAAGTAAAAGGAGTAGAAGCTGTTGATTATGGTTTTCGCTTTGATGCTTTAATGTCATATGATGAAAAAGCAAATATCGGGATGACAGTTTATAGTGATGATGATTTTTCAAAGGGGGTAGACCTACCTGAATTATTAAAGGGAAGATACCCTCAAAAAGATAATGAATGTTTGATGGATTATCAGTATATAAAAAAATCATCTTTGAAATTAAATAATCAAATTACTTTAGAAAATGATTATGGTAAAAAAGAATATAAAATTGTAGGAATCATTAATGATAGTCGTTATGTAAGTAATTTAGAAAGAGGTACAAACAGTTTAGGCGATGGGAATAATAGTGGGTTTATTCTTGTTTTAAATCAAGGAAATGAACATATGGCTGTTCCTAATGAATTGTTTGATTTACATGATCAAAAGACTTTTTATAATGATTTGCGTATTCATTTAAAAAATGAAAATCATTTATATGAATTTGATGATGATTATGATGAGTATGTAAAACCAATCAATAAAAAAATCAAAGCAATTTTAAAAGATTATAATCTTGATTTTTACAATCAAACAAAAGAAGATGCTTTGAATAAAATAGCTGATGGTGAAAAAGAGTATCAAGATGGTCTAAAACAATATCAAGAGGGAATGGATGCTTATCAAAATGGTATGAATCAATATCTTGATGGTAAAAAACAATATGATCAAGGATATCTTCAATATCAACAAGGTTTAAAAGAATACCAAAGTGGTTTAAAACAATATCAAGTTGGTTTAAGTCAATATCAAACAGGGTATCAAAAATACCAAGAAGGACTTAAACAATACCAAACAGGTTACCAGACTTATTTAGATTATGTAGAAAAAGTTGGTCAATATGATACATCTATCCAAACTGTTGAAGCTGCGTTAAGTCAATTTGGTGGTTATGAACAAGCTAAAAATATTCCAAGTGATTCACCTTATTATCAACAAGTACAAACTTTGATTGTAAGCTATGATCAATTAAAACAAAATGAAACACAAATCACTACTTTAAAAACACAATTACCTGTTATTAAACAAGAACTAGATCAAAATAAAACGGTTTTAGATCAAACAAATGCTCAACTTGTACAAAGTAAACAACAATTAGATGCCTCAAATCAAAAAATAAAGGCTTCTAAAGCTCTTTTAGATCAAACAGGAATCAAACTTGCTGATTCTAAAAAACAATTAGACGAAGCTAAAAATACTTTAGATAGTAACTTACCACAATTAGAAGAAGCTAAAGTAAAATTAGATCAAGCACAAAGTGATTTAAATGAAGCTAAACAACAAGTAGCTGATTTACAAAAAGGAAAAATCATTACCTTAACTAAAAATGAAAGCGCAGCAATCTTAAGTTATAGTGGTAACTGTGATTCAATATCAGCTTTATCAATTCTGTTCCCAGTGCTCTTTTTCTTAGTAGCAGCTCTTGTTTCAATGACAACAATGACAAGAATGGTTGAAGAACTAAGAGTACAAAATGGAACATTAAGAGCGTTGGGCTATAAGAAAAAAGATGTGATTATGCAATATTTGATCTATGCTTTTTTAGCAACATTCTTTGCTAGTAGTATTGGAATTGTTTTTGGAACATATTTCTTCCCAAGTATTATTTACTATTTATATCGTATTATGATGTTTGATATAGGAGCACCAACACGTATTATTTTTGAACTAGCAACATGTATACAAACATATATTATTTCAGTCGTGATTATTTTATTTGTCACTTTTATGGTCTGTTATAAAGAATTACAAGCTGTTCCAGCGCAAATTTTAAGACCGAAAGCGCCTAAGCTAGGGAAAAGGATATTACTTGAAAGAATTACTTTTATTTGGAAGAGATTATCATTTAATCAAAAGGTAACAATGAGAAATATCTTTAGATATAAAAAGAGATTCTTTATGTCTGTTATTGGAATAGCAGGTTGTACAGCATTGATCGTTATTGGTTTTGGAATCAAGTATTCTGTTTCTCCACTAGCAAGCGAACAATATGGCAATATGTGGATTTATGATGGTGTTGTAAATTATAAAGATGATTTAACAGCAACGACAAAAAAACAAGCACAAGATGATTTTAAAGGGCAATCTCAAGTGAAATCGACAATGGGTATTTACAATAAAACGATCACGATTGATCAACAAATGGTAACAGTTGAAATTCCAAGTGAAACAAAAGATTTTGATCAATATATTCATATGAGTGATTATCAAACAGGCAAGACTTTAAATCTTAAAGATGATGGTGTTTACATCAATGCAAAACTTGCTGAAATATTAGATTTAAAAGTTGGTGATCAATTTACATTATCATTAGATAATAAAGATTATAAAGTAAAAATTGCAGGTATTTATAAGCTTTATTTTAGACATTATATTTATATGTCTCCAAAATACTATGAAAACTTAACCAAAGATGAAGTTCATTATAATAGCCAATATTTTAAATTAAATAAAAAAGCAAGTGAAAAGAAACTTACAAATTATTGTGATCATCATGAAAATATTACTTCTATTCAATATGTCAGTGGTATTTCAGAAGGATTCTATAGTCAAATGGAAAGTTTAGATAGTGTTGTCTTTATTTTAATTGTTTGTGCAGGTGCACTTGCGTTTATTGTTTTATATAATCTAACAAATATTAATATTCAAGAAAGAAAAAGTGAAATTGCAACGATTAAGGTTTTAGGTTTCTATCCAAAAGAAGTCTATGATTATGTCTTTAGAGAAAACATTATTTTAGCCTTTATTGGTTCGATTGTTGGACTTGGTCTTGGTAAGATTATTCATACTTATTTGATTAGAACGGTTGAAGTAGATATGGCGATGTTTATTAGAACAGTTAATATCAGATGCTATATGATTGCTATTATTTTAACAATGGCATTTACATTCTTAATTAATCTTTATATGCGAAGAGTTCTTAAAAAAATAGACATGGTTGAGTCTTTGAAAAGCATAGAGTAATCATAAATATTATTTAGGATTACGTAAAATTAAGGATTTTTTCAAAAAAAATTAAAAAAAATTGAATCTTCTAAATCCTTTACTATGGTTGACATTCAAGGGATTTACTACTTGTATAGACAGGGCAAAGGGTGGATTTTTAGTTGATTTTACGTTATAATACATTTGTATTTGTTGAAAGGAGGAGACGAATGGAGAGAAATATTAAGGAAAGAGTTAGTCAATATGTAGATGAAAACAAAGTCAAAGAGAAGTTAACTCAGTTTTTCCAAGAAAAAATTGTCAATAGAAAAGCGATGTTTATACCTATTACAGGTGTTGCAACATTTATGTTAGTAGGATACGCTGCTGCTGATACAAAAGCACCAGAAATCACATCTGATCAAATTGAGGTTCCTTATGGAGAAAAATTTGATGTTGATACTGTAGATGTAACTGACAATCGTGATAGCAGAGAAGACATTCAAGTAAGTGCCGATCTTGCATCATTAAATGTTGAACAATTAGGAGATTATAAGGTTACTGTAACATCTACTGATTCATTTAATAATGAAACAACAAAAGAAGTTACAGTAAAAGTAGTGGATCAAGAAGGTCCAAAATTTGAAACTTTAGGTTCAAATGAAGGTTATGTAGTTGAAGTTCCTGTTAATGGAAGTAGTGATTTATCAAGTTATGTAAAAGCAACTGATAATGTAGATGGTGATGTGACTCCATTTATTGAAGCAGATAAAACTTTAGATACTTCTAAATTAGGAACACAAACAATTACATTAAAAGCCACAGATGTTTCAGGAAATGAAACAGAAAAAACAATTGATTTTGCTGTGACTGATGATGATGCACCAGTGGTTACATTGAAAAATGGTGCAGATGTTACATTAAATTATGGGTCAGATTTTAACTTATCTGATTATGTAGATGTTACAGATAACTTTGATGGTGTCATTCAACCTCAAGTAGAAGGAAGCATTGATAACCATAAAGAAGATGGTGTACAAACTTTAACAATTAAAGCAACTGATTCATCTGGTAATGAATCTTCTGCTCAATTGAATGTTGCTGTAAAAGATACAGAAGCACCAAAAATTTCTTTATCAAAATCAGAAGTTTCTGTAAACGTAGGAGCAAGTTTAGATTTATCTAACTACTTATCAAGTTCAACTGATAATAAAGATGGAGATGTAAAAGGAAAAGTATCAATTCCTTCTGTAAGTACTTCAAAAGCTGGTTCTTATACAGCTACTTATACAGTAAGTGATGCTGCTGGAAATCAAGGTAGTGCGTCATTAACTGTAAAAGTTAATGCGGTACGTACTTCTTCTAAGAAAGGTTCTGTAGCTATTGGTACTACTTCTAGACCAAATTATTACGGAACATCAGTTGTAGGTGCTGCCTATTCAAGACTTGGGTGCCCTTACGTATGGGGTGCTGAAGGACCAAATACATTTGACTGCTCTGGTCTAGTAAAATGGTGTTATGCTAAAGCTGGTAAATCTTTACCACATTCATCAAGTGCGATGAAATCATCTGGTACTGTAATCAGTATTTCGAGTGCACAACCTGGGGATATCTTATGGAGACCAGGACATGTAGCAATTTATATTGGTGGTAACCAATACATTCATGCTCCACAAACTGGAGATGTTGTAAAAGTTTCATCTGGTGTAAGTAGCTTTACATGCGCAATTAGACCTTAATATTAAAAAGTCGTGGAAAAATCACGGCTTTTTTTGTACTTTAAAAGAATATATTTTTAATAATGAATGAAACTAATTATTGATTGTTTGGGTATAATAAAATTGAAAAAAGATTGATAAATTCTACAAATTTGCATTTTCAAATAAAATGTGTTATGATAATAGACGGTTAAAAAAATTCAAAAGGAGAACATTATGAAAACAGACATACAGACCAAGCTCAAAACATTGTTTGATGAGAAAATTAAAAACAGAAAAGCAATGTTTATTCCAATCGCTGGGGTAGCTGCATTTATGTTAGTAGGTTATGCTGGTGTGGATCATGAAAAGCCTGAGATTGTATCAAGTCATATTCAAATTCCTTACGGTGAAAAGTTTGATACGGATGCAATTGATGTTGTTGATAATCATGATAGTAGAAGTGAGCTGTTAGTAGAAGCTGATGATGATTCCTTAGATGTTAAACAATTAGGAACATATCAAGTTGAAGTGCGTGCAACAGATCAGTTTAATAATACTGATGTTAAAACAATTCAAGTAGATGTTGTTGACGAAGAAGCACCAAAATTAAAAATGTTAGGTGCAAATGATGGATATTATATTGAAGTACCAGTTTATGGTAGTCAAGATTTATCTTCATATATTAAAGCAGTGGATAATGTAGATGGAGATGTGACACCATTTATCGAAAGTGATAAACAATTAGATACTTCAAAACAAGGAACACAAACAATTAATGTTTCAGTAAGTGATAATAGTGGTAATACAACTGAAGAAGCGTTTAAGTTCTTTATTGCTGATATGCAAGCTCCAGAAATTACTTTAAAATCAGGAAGTGATATTACAGTAGATTATGGTAGTGAATTTAAATGGCAAGACTATGTATCAATTAGTGATAACTTAGATACAAATATTGAACCTAAAGTAGAAGAAACAATTGATACTAAACAATTAAATCAACAAAAAGAAATGACAATTATTGCTACTGATGGCGCTGGTAATTCATCAAAAGTAACATTGAATGCTACTGTTAAAGATATTACTGGACCAAATATCGTTTTATCAACAAATAAAGTATCTGTTGATAAAGGAAGCAATGTTGATTTAAAATCATATATTACATCTGCCGTAGATAACTTAGATGGTGATATGAAAGATAAGATTTCATTCAATACAATTGATACTTCTACAACAGGAGTAAAGACAGTCATATATACAGGTGTGGATTCAGCAGGTAATAAATCAGAAGTACAATTACAAGTGGAAGTAACATTCTCTGGAGAAAGAATTGTTAATACAGGTCTTTCTAAAACAGGATGTCCATATGTATGGGGATCAACTGGTCCTAATTCATTCGATTGTTCAGGATTTACACAATGGGTATATAGACAAAATGGTATTTATATTCCAAGAACTTCATCAGAACAAAAAGCTGCTGCTAAAAAAGTAGTAAGTTTATCTGAACTTGAAGTTGGAGATATTTTATGGCGTTCAGGACATGTAGGAATTTATATTGGAAATGGACAATATGTTCATGCACCACATACAGGAGATGTTGTTAAAGTTTCTTCTGGTGTAGGTAAATTTACATGTGGACTTAGATATCAATAAAGGGGCTGTAAAGAAACCTAATCTTTTGGATTAGGCATTCTTTATAGCTTTTTTTATTTTAACGCAAAAAGTAGCTCGAGGAATCGAACCTGGAGCTACTTTTTTGGTAATATATTACTGTTCACATAATAAATTACATATGTATTCTATCACACGTAATGTATTTTTTATACCTTCCTACGCTATTGGAGCGAAGGAAATGGAAAAAATAGATAAATTATTTAATATCTTTAAGAAATCTGGAGTATTTGATTTAATAGATGATGTTTATTCAAAAGAATATCACAAAGGTGGCAGACCTTTAATTGACAGACACAAGCTAATAGTTTTAATTGCTTATGCGTATGCATTTAGACATACCTCATTGAGAGATATGGAAACTTTTTGTAAATTTGATCTAAGAGCTATAAATATTATGGATGGCACTATCCCTTCGCATACTTCTATTGGTAAATTCTATAATGAGTTTATTGTTCCAAATCGTGATAGTCTATTCAGTAAGATAACTGATGCTATTAGAGATGAATGTAATATAGATTTTAATACAGCTTTTTTAGATGGCAGTAAGTTTGAAGCTGATGCAAATAAGTATAAGTTTGTTTGGAAGCCAACAAAATACCATCAAAAGTTGAGTGATAAAATAAGGATTATATTATCAAAATATGAATTGAGTAGAAATGTTCCTGAAACTGGAATCATACCGGCAACTACTATTGCAGACAAAATCACAAAATTTAATAATTTGATTTCAAACATAGATATATCTGATAAATCAAATAAGGAAATATTTAAGGATTATGAATTTTTAAAATCTGCTTTAATAAAATCACTAGAATATGAAGAAAAGGAGAAAATATGTGGACCAGATAGAAATTCATACTACAAAACAGATCATGATGCTACTGCTATGTGTTTGAAAAGAGACTATTATTCTGGATTGGGAACGAATACACATGCTGCATACAATACACAAATTATCGTTTGTAAAGGGCTGATTGCTACATATTATGTTTCTCAATCAAGATCCGATTTGAAAGATTTGATACCTGCTTTAGATAAATTTTATGAATCCTACAGTATTTATCCAAAATATCTATGTTTTGATTCAGGATATGGTTCATTAAATAATTATCGGTACTTACATGACCATAACATTGGAAACTATGTCAAATATTTTTCTTGGGAAGGAAATATAAGCGGAAGAAATCCATCACAATATGTATTGATAAATGAAACAGCTATTAGATGCTTAAATGGCAATATCGGTCATATTGTAAAATTAGATAATAGGCATCCAAAAAAATCAAATTCAACATTCTTTAGAATAGACGGATGCAATTCCTGTGATTTTAAAGATTACTGTAAGAGATGGATGAACAAAAAGGAAGAAAATTTTAAAATGTTTGAAGTTGTAATAGAACTTCAAAAATATATAAACCAATCAGAAGAAAATTTATTATCTCCTAAAGGAATCGAATTGAGAGTAAATCGAAGTATCCAAGTAGAAGGAACATTTGGAATGATAAAACAAGATATGCCCTTTGATAGATTTACAAGGACAAGTCTGGATAAGGTATCGACGGAATTTATGATGGTTTGTCTAGGTTTGAATATTAGAAAACTATTTAAATTTTATGATGCAAAATCAAAAAATAAATTTTGGATTGCACCTAATGATTTACAACCAGAAACAAAGAAAAAACCAAGTGCTAAAAGATTATCGAATAAAGTAAATAGAAAAAAGCTAAAAAAAGAGGCTGATGAACCTAATCCAAAAGGTTAGGTTTCTTTACAGCCCCTTTTTTTTTGCCTTTAAAAACGATATAATATATCTAAAGAGGGTGATTTTTTTGTATATTGCAACAAGTAGTCAATTAAAAAGATATGATCAAGCATTGTTGGATTATGGCTATTCAATTGAGCAATTAGTAGATAAAGCCAGTGATTGTTTATTGAAACATTTTGATAAGTATCAACGTATTATGATTGTTTGTGGACCAGGGAATAATGGTGCTGATGGGATTTCATTAGGAATTAAATTACACCAAGAAGGTAAAGAGGTATTACTTTGCTTAACTGGAAAAGAAGAAAAACTCAGTCAAGCAAATAGATATTATCTTGACCAAGCACAATCTTTATCGATAGAGTGTTTATTTGTAAGTGAAGAAACACTTGAAGAATTTCAAAAAAGTGTTCCACATTTTGATGTGGTAGTTGATGCATTATTTGGCTTTGGGCTTAATAGTGATTTAAGAGGAATTGTTAAATATGTTGTTGATCTTATAAATAATATAGAGGTAGATGTTATTGCGATAGATATTCCTACAGGTTTAAATCCTGATACAGGAAAACCTTATAATAGCTGTATTTGTGCGTATCAAACAATAACGTTAACAGCTTATAAGCTTGCTTTTTTAAATCCAGAAAGTGAAATGTATACAGGGAAAGTGATTTTAGAATTATTAGATGCTAAATCTTTTCATGAAGAAATGCTATTTTCACAACCAATTGATTTTAAATGGGCTAAATATCATATAAAAGAACGTTTATATGATGGACACAAAGGAACTTATGGAAGAATTATGCATGTAACAGGGTGCTATCATTATCGAGGAGCTGCACTTTTAGCAGCTAAAGCAGCTGTTTATGCTGGAAGTGGATTGGTTACGGTTTGGTCTAATGAAAAAGTAATTGATTCTTTAAGTTTATTTTGTCCAGAGGCAACATCATGTCAAAGATATTATTTTGATGAACATTTATTACAAGAGAAAGATGCAATTCTTATAGGAAGTGGACTTGGTTTAAATGAAGATAGTGAACGTTTTGTCTGTGAACTTTTAAGTCATACACAAGTTCCAGTTGTGATTGATGGTGATGCCTTGACCATTCTTGCAAAACATCCAGAGTTATTAGAAAATCATCATTCCTCTTGGATTTTAACACCACATCATGGAGAATTTAAAAGATTTGTGGATTTTAAGCAAACAAGTGAAATGGTAGATCAAGCGAATGCATTTGCAAAAAAATATCATGTTACCTTAGTTTTAAAAGGTCCACATACTCTTATTAGTGATGGAAATGAAACATATCGTATTATGTCAGGAAATAAAGGAATGTCATCTGCAGGTATGGGGGATACACTTGCTGGAATTATTAGTAGCTTTTTAGGACAAGGTTATTTGCCAAAAGATGCGGCTATTTTAGGAACGTATTTACATGGTTTATGTGGTGATGAAGTCTATAAAGAAAATTATACGGTTGTTGCTTCAAAAGTAATTGACCAAATTCCTCAAATGATGAAAAAATTGAACAAAAATAGGAGCGCAATCCCCTTCCTCTAAGCGAAGCGTAGGGAGGGATCTAGCTCCTTTTATAGTTTTTATAAGAGATGTTGTTTTAGATGTGCAGCTGTGATATATTATAAGTATAAAAGACATTCAGTCGTACTTAATTTTAGAAAGGATATTGCTATGGAACTTGATACTAATAATCATTCAGTGTTCATGCTTAATTATCATTTAATTATGTGTGTCAAATACAGGAATAA
>NZ_JAOQJR010000023.1:0-17201 GCF_025566905.1 [Clostridium] ammoniilyticum | reverse complement strand
GGGGCATGTCACAGGCGCGAATTGATAACAAGGGGCATGCCCCTTGTTATCAATTCCTTAATTCCAGTTTCATTTTACAATACAGGAAAATAAAAAATCTTGAAATAATCAATAATTTTATTGACATGAGTGGCATATGATGGTAATATCTACGTGCAATAAAAAGTAGTGGAAAGAAGAAGTGCCTACTTCTCGCCTGATTGATTTTGTCGATAGGCAAATGTCACTAAGATTTAATCTTAATGTCAATGGTGGGTACTCAGTGTGCTCACTTTTTATTTCAACTATAATAATTGGAGGTGGCTTTTATTAGCAGATTTGATAACAGAAAACCAAAACAACCTGATGATTTAGTAAACGAAAGAGTTCGTTTTAAGGAAGTGTTGGTTATTGATCAAAACGGTGATCAATTAGGAGTAAAAAGTAGTAGAGAAGCGTTGGATATTGCTTATGATGCAAATTTAGACTTAGTTTGTGTTGCACCTAATGCAAAACCACCAGTTTGTCGTATTATGGACTTTGGTAAATATCGTTTTGAACAACAAAAGAAAGCAAGAGAAATGAAGAAAAACTCTAAAGTGGTAACTTTAAAGGAAACTCAATTATCAGTAACTATTGATACTCATGATAAAAATGTTAAATTAAAAAGAACATTAAAATGGTTAGAAGAAGGAAACAAAGTTAAAGTTGCAATCAGATTTAGAGGTAGACAACTTGCACACGTTGATTTGGGTAAAAAAGTTATTGATGACTTTGTTGAAGAATGTGCAGAAGTTGGTCAAATTGAAAAACCAGCAAAATTAGAAGGACGTACTTTAACAGCTATATTAGCACCAAAAAAGAAAAAATAATTAATGGAGGAAACAATTATGCCAAAAATTAAAACACATAGCGGATTAAAAAAACGTTTAAAAAGAACAGGTAGTGGAAAATTAAAACGTAGCCATGCTTACATTTCACACTTATCACACAATAAAACTCATAAACAAAAGAAACACTTAGCAAAAGCTACAGTTGTAAGTGCTTCAGATTACAAGAGAATTAAATCAAGATTACCTAAATAATTTTAGTTAAAAATAAATACAGGAGGAATACACAATGGCAAGAGTTAAAGGTGGATATACAACTAGACATAGAAGAAAAAAAGTTATTAAATTAGCCAAAGGATATTTTGGAGCTAAACATAAATTATATAAAACTGCTCATGAACAAGTAATGCACTCAATGGCATATGCTTATAGAGATAGAAGAAACTTAAAAAGAAATATGAGAAAATTATGGATTGCACGTATTAACGCTGCAGCTAGAATGAATGATATCTCATATTCTAAATTAATGCACGGTTTAAAATTAGCTAACGTTGAAATCAACAGAAAAATGTTATCTGAAATCGCAATTTGCGATCCAGAAGGTTTCACAGCTATCGTTGAAACAGCTAAAAAAGCTTTAAATGCTTAATAATTCAGGACCAACATTTGTTGGTCTTTTTTTTATTTATCATATTTGTTGACACTTAAAGTAAGTAGGTATATCCTATAAAGCATAGTAAATCTATAGGAATAAGAAGAAATAAAAATATGAGCAAAGTAAAAAACAGTTTTTTAGACCTAGTAGGGAATACACCACTAGTAAGAGTAAACAACTTAATCAAGAAAGATGAATTGAAAGCAGATGTACTCGCAAAACTAGAATACTTCAATCCCGCAGGATCAGTCAAAGACAGAATTGCAAAAGAAATGATCCTAGATGCACTAGAAAAAGGATTGATCAATGAAAATACAACATTGATTGAACCAACAAGTGGAAATACAGGAATTGGACTATCAGCCGTAGCAACAGCATTGAATCTCAAGATCATTATTACAATGCCAGAAACAATGTCGGTAGAAAGAAGAAATCTTATGAAGGCATATGGAGCAGAATTAGTCTTAACACCAGGAAGTGAAGGAATGAAGGGAGCAATCGCCAAAGCAAAAGAATTGGCATCACAAATCGAAAATAGCTTCATTCCAGGACAGTTTGAAAATCCAGCGAATCCAACAGCACACTATAAAACAACAGGACCAGAAATCTATGAACAAACAGAAGGAAAAGTAGATATCTTTGTAGCCGGAGTAGGAACAGGAGGAACAATTTCAGGGATAGGGAAATACTTGAAAGAAAAGAATCCAGAAGTAAAAGTAGTGGCAGTAGAACCAGCAAGCTCACCAGTATTATCAACAGGGAAAGGTGGAGCACATAAGATCCAAGGAATCGGGGCAGGATTTGTACCAGAAACATTGGATACAAAGATTTATGATGAAATCATTACAGTAGAAAATGAAGATGCATTTGCGACAGGGAAAGAAATGGCAAAGACAGAAGGAATCTTAGTAGGAATATCATCAGGAGCAGCATTATATGCAGCCAAAGAACTAGCCAAGAGAGAAGAAAATGCAGGGAAGACAATTGTCGTCTTATTACCAGATGGTGGAGATCGTTATTTATCAACACCTTTAATTCAAGATTAGATAGGGGAATTTAAATGATTGAAGAATTAAGACATAATTTCCGTAACGGACGAATGTGTAAATAGTTTTATTTATTCATAAAACAATATATAATATTTATACAAAAGAAAGAAGAGGAAATTAAAATGGCAGTAACTAAAAGAGAAGATAGAAAATTTAAATTTGAAACATTACAATTACATGTAGGACAAGAACAACCAGATCCAGCAACAGATGCAAGAGCAGTACCTATTTATCAAACAACATCTTATGTATTTAAAAATAGTGCACATGCTGCAGCGCGTTTTGAATTAGCAGATGCGGGGAACATCTATGGACGTTTAACAAACTCTACACAAGGTGTATTTGAAGATCGTATTGCCGCTTTAGAAGGTGGGGTAGCAGGTTTAGCTGTTGCTTCTGGAGCAGCTGCAATCGCTTATACTATTCAAGCTTTAGCAGGACAAGGTGAACATATCGTTGCTCAAAAAACAATTTATGGGGGAACTTCTAACTTATTAGCACATACATTTACTCAATATGGAATTACAACTACTTTCGTAGATGCTCATAATTTACAAGAAGTTGAAGATGCAATTCAAGAAAACACAAAAGCAATTTATTTAGAAACTTTAGGAAATCCTAATAGTGATATTCCTGATATCGATGCAATTAGTGCAATCGCTAAAAAACATGGATTACCAGTTGTTGTTGATAATACATTTGGTACACCATATCTATTTAGACCAATTGAACATGGTGCTGATATCGTTGTTCATAGTGCTACTAAATTTATTGGTGGTCATGGTACAAGTTTAGGCGGTGTCATTGTTGATGGTGGTACTTATGATTGGGCTAAGAGTGGACGTTATCCATGGATCAGTGAACCTAACCCAAGTTATCATGGAGTGAAATTTACTGAAGCTGCAGGACCAGCTGCTTTCGTTACTTATATTAGAGCAATCTTATTAAGAGATACAGGAGCTACAATTTCTCCATTCAATGCATTCTTATTATTACAAGGTACAGAAACATTATCTTTAAGAATTGATCGTCATAATGAAAATACTAAAAAAGTTGTTGAGTTCTTACAACAACATCCAGCAGTAGAAAAAGTAAATCATCCTTCATTACCAGATCATCCAGATCATGCTTTATATGAAAAATATTTCCCAAATGGTGGAGGATCAATCTTTACTTTTAATATTAAAGGTGGCGTAGAAGAAGCTCATAAATTTATTGATAATTTACAAGTATTCTCATTACTTGCTAATGTCGCTGATGTTAAATCATTAGTTATTCATCCAGCAACAACTACACATTCACAATTAACAGAAGAAGAATTAGCTGATGTTGGAATTCAACCTAATACAATTCGTTTATCAATTGGTACAGAACATATTGATGATATCTTATTTGATTTAAAAGAAGCTTTAGATCAAATTTAAAAACTTGGCAAATGCCAAGTTTTTTATTCTGTTTCAGTTGTTGAATCTGAATTTGTATTTTCATTTGATGAAGAATCATCGGTTGTATTTTGTGATGAATCACTTTCATCGCTGTTTGTTGTATTATCACTTGATGTACTTTCTTCATTTTTAGATGAAGAAGATTTTTCTTGTTGGGATTCCTTTTTTGTAGATGTTGACTTGTCTGTTTTTGTTTTATTTTGTTGATCTACTTGTTTTTCTAATTGATTAATTTGTTTTTGTTGATCTTGATAATGTTCATATGCAAAATAGCCACCAACTCCTGCACCAACAATTAAAAGTAAAATAAGTAACGTGATAAGAAAAGTAGAAATTTTAGAACGTCCATTTTTTTTCTTTTTCACTTTCGTTTTTGTCTTCTTTCTTGTTACCTTTTTTGTTTTAGGTCTTTTTTTATTTTTACTTTTTGTATAGGAATAATCAGTATTATCATAGTATTCTTTTTCTAAATCATCTTGTTGATTATCGTTTTCATCTATATTTTCTTCTTCATCGTTGAATTTAAATCTTTCAGCCATAATTATCACCTCGCTATCATTTTATATATCAATATGAATTGAATTTGAACTTTTTATGTGAATTATTCGAAAATATTTGACTTTAGATATGAATTTTGTTTTTATAAATAGAGAAAGTGAGGATAAAAGATGGATAATTTGGAGTATTTAAAAGAAGTAGAGAAGAGTATTCAAAAAAAATATAAGAAAAAATTATGGAGACCTTTTTGCAAGGCTATTAATCAATATGAATTAGTAAAACCTGGAGATAAAATTGCTGTATGTATTTCTGGTGGAAAAGATTCTATGTTGATGGCTAAGCTCTTTCAAGAATTAAAAAGACATAATAAATTTGAATTTGAACTTGTTTTTATGGTAATGGATCCTGGGTACAATAAAGTAAATAGACAAATGATCATTGATAATTCGAAAAAATTAAATATTCCAATTCAAATATTTTATTCACAAATATTTGATTCTGTTTTTAATATAGAAAAATCTCCTTGTTATTTATGTGCGAGAATGAGAAGAGGACATTTATATGCTAAGGCAAAGAAATTAGGATGTAATAAGATTGCTTTGGGACATCACTATGATGATGTTATTGAAACTATTTTAATGGGTATGCTTTATGGAGCACAAATTCAAACAATGATGCCTAAACTTCATAGTTTGAATTTTGAAGGAATGGAACTTATTAGACCGATGTATCTTATTCGTGAAGATGATATTAAGGCATGGAGAGATGAACATGAATTAACATTTTTACAATGTGCATGTAAATTTACTGAAGAAAATCAAGATGCTCATGATGAAGAAAATGCTTCTAAACGTTTAGAAATTAAACAATTAATTAAGGATTTAAAGAAAGTAAATCCTTTTGTTGAAGGAAATATTTTTAAAAGTGTAGAAAATGTCAATTTAAAAACAATTGTTGCTTATAAAGATGATGAAGGAAAACATCTGTTTTTAGAACATTATGATGATTGATCGTGTAGAAATACACGATTTTTAAATAAAAAAACATATCAATGATATGTTTATTAGATAATATATTCAATTTGATATCCATGTAAATCAGCAAGATCTTCTAAAGTATAGGATTCTAAATAATCAGTAATAACTTTATTTAGTCCTTTATAAAAAGGAAGAGTTAAACATTCACTATAACGAGGACATTGATTAGGTTCAGTTTCTAAACAGGCAACACAAGCGATTGGACCTTCAACAGCAACTAAAATATCTTTTGCTGTATATTTATTCATATCTCTTGTAAGAGAATATCCACCTTGGGCACCTCTAACGCTTTTAATAAGTCCTGCACGAATTAAAGGAGTAGCTATTTGTTCAAGATATTTGATAGAAATTTCTTGTCTTTTAGCAACATCTTTAAGAGATATATTTCCTTGTTCTTTATTTTGGGCTAAATCAATCATTAATCTTAGAGCATAACGCCCTCTTGTTGATATTTTCATATGACCACCTCTTGTTTATTATAACATCTTTTTTAGATAATTCCTAGAGAAATTATATGAATTAAATAAAAAGAAAAAAGACTAAAGTCTTTATTCTTGTTCAATAAATGTATTATAGATAGCACGAATTGCGTCATTAAAGTGAATGTTTTTAACACCAACAATGATATTTAATTCTGAAGAACCTTGATCAATCATTTTAACATTGATTTTTTTATTAGCTAAGGCTGTAAATACTTTTGCTGCAACTCCACGACCATCTTTCATACCACGACCAACGATAGCAATTAAAGCAAGGTCAGATTCAAGTTCAATTGAATCAGGTTCAACGGCACGATGTAAGTTAGCTAAAATTTCTTGTTCATGTTCAATGAATGAATTTAATTCAACAATTACGTTCATTGTATCAATACCAGAAGGTGTATGTTCATAAGATAGACCAGCTTCTTCAATAACTTGTAAAACTTTTCTACCAAAACCAATTTCATCATTCATCATATCTTTTTCAATCATGATTGTCGCAAAACCTTGTTTACCAGAAATACCAGTAATAATATGATCTGGTTTATGCACAGTACTTTCAACGATTAAAGTTCCAGCATCTTCAGGTTTATTAGTATTTTTGATTACAATAGGAATTCCTTGAGAACGAATAGGGAAAACAGCATTTTCATGTAAAACACTTGCTCCCATGTAAGAAAGTTCACGTAATTCTTTATAAGTGATTGTTCCAATCACTTCTGGATTTTTAACAATACGTGGATCAGCAACTAAGAATCCTGAAACATCTGTCCAGTTTTCATAAAGTTTAACTTGTCCACATTTAGCAACGATAGAACCAGTTACATCACTTCCTCCACGAGAGAAAGTTCTAATTTTTGTAGGATCTTCACTACATGAACCATAGAATCCAGGAATAACACAATTTTCTACTTCACTTAATTTTTTAGATAAAACAGGATCTGTTTTTTTATCATCATAATTTCCATGTTCATCGATAAAGATACATGTTGCAGGATCAACAAATTCAAATCCTAAATAATTTGCAAGTAAGATACCATTTAAATATTCCCCACGACTTGCTGCATATTCTTCACTGATTTGATCTTGGAAGTTTTTCTTAATAACTTCAAATTCTTCAGTAAGATCAACTGTTAAATTAAGTTCATCGATAATACTTTGATAACGATCTTTGATTGTATCGAAAGTACATTCAAACTCTTGTTCACTTTCTGCGTTATATGCTTTGTATAATAAATCAGTAACTTTGATATCATCTTTAAAACGTTTACCAGGCGCTGAAGGTACAACAAAACGACGATCTGGATCACTTTTGATAATGTCACCGACTTTTTTAAATTGATGGGCATCTGCAAGAGATGAACCACCGAATTTGACGATTTTCACCATAATAATTCTCCCCTCATATTAATGATAATAAAATATCACTTTTTTCAAGTATATTCAATATTTTTTCAATATTGAAAAAATAAAACAATAAAAATATAATAATATTATATAGAAAAGAGGTCGACATTATGAGAGAAAATATGACATTTCTTACAAATTACTATCAAATAAGAGAAATGACAATTGATCGTATGAAAGAAATTATTGATCAAAATAAAAATGCAAAGGAAGGCGGTACTGTCTTTTTTGGAGATTCTATCACCCAATTTATGGATATAGAAAAATATTTTCCTGAAATAGATAATAAATATAATTGTGGTATTGGTGGAATTACTTCCACAATGCTGCTTCATTTTATTGATGAAGGAGTTTTAAAATTTAAACCTAAACAACTTGTTTATATGATTGGTACGAATGATTTAGGAAAAACAGTTATGCAATCACCTAAAGATATTGCTATTAATGTCAAAGAACTTGTAGAAACTGTACATTATAATTTACCTGAATGTGAAATTTATGTGGTCTCACCATTACCATGTTTACCAATGCATGATTATAAACATACACCTGGTGTATTGAGAAGTAATGATTTATTAAAAATGATTTATAAGGAATTTAAGAAGACAATTCCTTATGAATATGTAACTTTTATTAATGCTTATCCAATATTATGTAATAAAAAAGGTGAACCTGTTGAAGTTTACTATGAAGATGGACTTCATATTAATCATGAAGGATATCTACGTTATACAAATTGTTTAAAAGAATATATTTTATAATAAAAAGGAAACGAAAATATAAAAAACAAGGAATTATTTTTATAACTCCTTGTTTTTTTCTCTTTCTAACATATCTTGATAAGAATAAACACAACCACAATAATTTTGTCGATAAAGATTATATAATGTGGCGAACTTAACGGATTTTAAATAACCATTGTTCTTTTTAAAATCACTGAAAAGAAATTGTGTTTTTTCTTGATTAAAGCTTGCGCCAATTTCATTGATCCATTGGCTATTTTTGTGTGGAGAAACACTTAAAACAGTTGTCCAATAATCAAAGTGATGTAAAGATGCATAATCATAAGCATCTTTCATTCTCTTTGAATAACAAAGATAACAACGTTTTCCACCTTCAGGTTCATCTTTATATTGAGAAATATCTTTTAGATATTCTTTTGGTTGATATTCTTTTTCAATAACTTGAATATTTTGATTGAAATCTTGATTAAAGCGTTGAATAAAATTTTCTAATTCATGAAATCGTCGAAAATACTCGGTATCTGGATAAATGTTTGAATTAGAGTAATAAATAGTTATATCGAAAAATTCAGATATTTCTTTTAAAACGTTTCCGCTACATGGCCCACAACAAACATGGAGAAGTAGGGTGGGTTTTGTACCTTTTATTTTTTCTAATTCTTCTTTGAATTTTAAGTCGTAATTGATTTTCATTATAAAATCATCATGCTATCACCAAAGCTAAAGAAACGATATTTTTCTTTGACAGCTTCTTTGTAAGCTTTGAAAATAAGTTCTTTTGAAGCAAAGGCACTAATCAACATCAATAATGTTGATTTAGGTAAATGGAAGTTTGTGATTAAACAATCAATAGCTTCAAATTTATATCCAGGGTAAATAAAGATATCTGTATTTTCACTTGTTGCTTTAAATTTACCATATTTTTTCATATTAGCTTCTAGAGTACGTGTTGATGTAGTTCCTACCGCAATAATTCTTTGACCATTAGCTTTAGCTTTATTTAATTTATCAGCGACTTCTTCACTGATTATATAGAATTCACTATGCATGTGATGATCTAAAACATTTTCTTCTTTAACAGGTCTAAATGTTCCAAGACCAACATGTAAACATACATCAAGAATTTCAATACCCTTATCTTTTATTTTTTGATTGATTTCTTCAGTAAAATGTAAGCCAGCTGTAGGAGCTGCTGCACTTCCTTCAATTTTAGCGTAAACTGTTTGATATCTATTTTTATCTTCAAGTTTTTCTTTAATATAAGGAGGTAAAGGCATTGTTCCTAACTGATCTAAGATTTCGTAGAAGATACCATCGTATATCATTTCAAAAACACGAATACCTTCATCTTTGATTTCAATACATTTTGCTTTTAACAAGCCTTCACCAAAAGTAATGACTGTATTCATTTTTACAATACGTGCATTACCGCATAAACATTCCCAAGTATCTTTCTTTAATTCTTTTAATAAAAGAACTTCAACATGTCCATTTGTTTCTTCTTTAATTCCAAATAAACGAGCAGGAATAACTTTTGTATTATTTCTTACTAAAACATCACCTGGTTTTAAATAATCAAGAATATCATAAAAATGTCTGTGTTCAATATTTCCGTTTTCTCTATTTACTACCATTAATCTAGAAGTATCTCTTTTTTCAACAGGATGTTGAGCAATGAGTTCTTCAGGTAGTTCAAAATCAAATTCACTTAGTTTCATTTAAAAAGCCCTCTTATAAACATCTCTACCATATTTATCTAAAAATTCTTCTTTAAAATCTAATAAACGATCTTCTTGAATTGCTTTACGAATATCTTCTGAAAGTTGTAATAAGAATCTTACATTGTGAATCGATAACAATGTTTTTCCAAATAATTCATCTGATTTATGAAGATGTCTTAAATAAGCTCTTGTATAATTTCTACAAGTATAACAATCACATTCAGGATCAATAGGAGTAAAATCTTCTTTAAACTTTTCATTATTAATATTCATACGTCCATGATGTGTCATTAAAGCACCATGTCTAGCAACACGTGTTGGTAAAACACAATCATACATATCAATACCACGAATCGCAGCTTCAATTAAATCAATTGGATTACCAACTCCCATTAAATAACGTGGTTTATCTTCAGGTAACCATTGAACCGCATCTTCGACCATTTTATACATTACATCTTTTGGTTCACCAACGCTCGTTCCACCAATTGAATAACCAGGGAAATCCATTTCTACAAGTGCTTTGGCACATTTTTCTCTTAAATCAGGATATTCTCCACCTTGAACAATTCCAAATAACGCTTGTTTTTCATTATGATGCGCTTCTTTACCTCTTTTAGCCCAACGAATTGTTCTTTCAACACTATGTTTCATATAATCATAAGTTGCTGGATAAGGAGCACATTCATCTAAAGACATAATCATATCTGCTCCTAATTTGTTTTGAATATCGATAGCTTTTTCTGGAGATAAGAATAAAGACTTGCCATCAATAATACTTTTAAAATAAACGCCTTCTTCTTTGATCTTTCTTGTTTTTCCCAAAGAAAAAACTTGGAATCCTCCACTATCTGTAAGCATAGGACCATCATAGTTCATAAACTTATGAAGACCACCTGCTTTAGCAACAATATCTTCCCCAGGTCTTAACCATAAGTGATATGTATTAGAAAGGATTACTTGTGATCCCATTTCTTTTAACATTTCAGGGGCAATTCCTTTTACTGTAGCTAGTGTACCTACAGGCATAAACATAGGTGTTTCCACATCTCCATGAGGAGTATGTAAAATCCCATATCGAGCACCACTTTGTTTACAAACATGTTTTAATTCATACCAAAAATCTTTCATTTTTCCACCTCTTTTTGCCTATTCATTATACATGAAAGTATTTATAAATAAAATAGAAAAAGAGCTAAATGCTCTTAATCAAATGTAACATATTCATTTTCTAAAGGTTTAGCACCTTCTAAATGATCAACATGTAAAATAGGAATATTACTTTGAATAGATTCATCATATTCTAAACTAATGGTTCCATCAACCACTAACCATTCATCTTTAATTAAATCTTTAGCGTATTTACTAATACATACTAAACCTAAAAGTTGCATATCATCACTACAACATACCATGGCTTGTCTACCTAAAACAAAACCATTTTCAATTAATTTATCACGGCCAATCACTTTACCTTTGATCTTAATTGTTTTATTTTCATAGATTTGAGGATTTTCCATAATATGCATACAGAAAATACCATAATCCATATCATTTACTTCAATATAATCATCATTTAAGTTATATGGTAAATCATTAACAGTTAAATCTTCAATTTGTCTATTTTTATTTTCATAAACAATTTGACACATTGGATTTAAAGATTTAATACTTCCTCTAATAGGATATTTCTTTGTATTTTCATCACAACGATTAACAATAACTAAATCACTACCAGTAACATGATAAACGAATTGTCCACGCATATTGTTGTAATAAAGATCAAATGTTTCAGCAGAAATCGTTGTAAGGATTTGAACAACTTGCCATTGATCAATACAAATTTCATCCACGAATTTTGTATTATCCCACATTCCGTTATATTCAATCATAACTTGTGTTGGTTGGTATTTTTGATGTAAATGAAGAAGAGTTTCATAATTTAAATCTTCTTCGTTTTCAATAAATTCAACAGAAGCATTTTCTTTTTCTAAAGCTGGAATATCAAAAGCGACTTCACCTTCTTCGCAGGCAATGATCAAAGTTTTTTCATCTTCACCAAAACCTTGTTCAAGAAGAGTATCTTGGATAAATGAAGATTTTCCACTTTCTAAAAATCCAGTAAACAAATAAACTCTTGTTTTATTCATACGCTTATCCTAAAAATAACTCCTTAATTGTATTTTCATCTAAGTCTTTACCAATTACACAAACTTGGCCTGTATAAATAGGTTTACCTAAACGAATTTCAAATTCACCTGGTACTAAATCAAAATACCACCAATCTTCATTTCCGCTATCTACAAAACCTTTAGCTCTTAAAACATTATCATCATTACATAATTTATTTAAGATATCACTTAATTCAACTTCGTTATATTTTTTAACAGTATCAAATCCGATACTATTGAAAACTTCATCTGCATGATGGTGATGATGTCCACAACCACATTCATGATCATGGTCATGGTGATGATGATCATGCCCGCAACATTCATGTTCATGGTCGTGTTCATGGTGATCATGTCCACAACATTCATGGTCATGATTGTGTTCATGATGATCGTGTCCACAACATTCATGGTCATGATTGTGTTCATGATGATCGTGTCCACAACATTCATGGTCGTGATCGTGTTCATGGTGGTCGTGTCCACAACATTCATGGTCATGGTCGTGTTCATGATGGTCATGCCCGCAACATTCATGATCATGTTCATGCAATAATTCTTTTTGAACGTTCACTTCACAAGCATTAATGATATCTAAACCATTTAATTTATCCCAAGCAGTTGTAATGATTGGTGAATGATCGTTTAATCCTTTTAAGATGTCTAAGCATTCTTTTAATTGGAATTCAGTTAAGTCTTGGCTACGACTTAAAACAATTAATGATGCATGTTCAACTTGGTTATTATAGAATTCACCAAAGTTTTTAGTATACATACGACATTTTTTAGCATCAACAACTGTAATAAAATTATCTAATTCCATTTCATCACTATTGATTGTAGAAACAGCTTTAATAACATCAGATAATTTTCCAACACCAGAAGGTTCAATAATAACACGATCAGGATGATACGTATCTAAGACTTCTTTTAATGATGTTTCGAAATCTCCTACTAAACTACAACAAATACATCCAGAGTTCATTTCGTTGATTGTAACACCAGAATCTTTTAAGAATGTTCCATCAATTCCAATTTCTCCAAATTCATTTTCTATTAATACGATTTTTTCATTTTGATATGCTTCAGCAATTAATTTTTTAATTAATGTTGTTTTTCCAGCACCTAAAAAGCCAGAAATAATATCTATTTTACTCATATATTTCACCTCCGCTAGATTATAACACTCATAAATCATTTCATCAAATGATAATACCTATGTTATAATGATTGACAAGTAAAGGGTGATAAAAAATGAAATGTCCAATAATTAAAAGATGTGGAGGATGCTTTTATCCACAAGATCAATATCAAGAAGAATTAAAAGAAAAGACATTATTTATAGAAAAAGAAATAAAGAAAACAAAATTAAAAATAGATGTAAAACTAACAGTAGCTTCACCATTAGTTAATGGTTATCGAAATAAAGCGATTGTGGCTTTTAATCAAAAATATGAATACGGTCTCTACGAAGAACATAGCCAAGATATTATTCCTTATAAACACTGTTTATTACACGAAGATATTATGGATGAAATCTTACAATATATACAAAGCTATTTAAGAAAGTATCGTGTTTCTATTTATGATCGTAAAAGACATAAAGGGTTATTAAGACATGTTTTAATTCGTCGAGGTGTTAAAACGAATCAAACAATGGTTGTTTTAGTATGTAATGAAAATATGTGGCGTGGATCTAAACAATTTTGTAGCCAATTAGTTAAGAGGTTTCCAAGCATTAAAACAATTGTCTTAAATGTCAATACACGTAAAACACCAATTGTTTTAGGTAATGAAGATAAGGTTCTTTATGGTAAAGGATTTATTGTTGATGAATTGTGTGGTTTGAAATTTAAGATTTCTCCACAATCTTTTTATCAAATCAATCATGACCAATGTGTGAATCTTTATACCAAAGCTTTATCCTTATTGAATATTAAAGGAAATGAAACAGCAATTGATGCTTATTGTGGTATTGGAACAATAGGAATGATTCTATCACAAAAAGTAAAACAAGTTATTGGAGTGGAAAGTAATAAGGATGCAATCAAAGATGCAAAAAACAATGCACGTATGAATCAACTTTCTAATATTCAATTTGTGTGTGATGATGCGACTGAATTTATGAAAAAACTTGCGAAAGAAAAGCATAAAGTAGATGTTGTCATTATGGATCCCCCAAGAAGTGGTTCAACCAAACAATTCATGGATTCGGTTAAAATATTAAATCCTAAACAAGTTGTTTATATTTCATGTGATCCAACGACACAAATTAGAGATATACAATACTTTAAAAAGATTGGTTATCATACTCATACAATGTATCTTTATGATATGTTTCCACATACAAGACATGTTGAGTCAATTTGCCTTTTAAGTGCTAAATAAAATCGATACTTTTGTATCGTTAAAAGTGATGAATGTATTCAATTAGTAACATTATTTAACTAAAAATGGAGGATAATTTTGAAAAAGAAAACTACAGAAGTAACAACAAAATATACTTGGAAATTTTGGGGTTTGGTGATAGGTGAAATAACATTTATTGTTATTTTTATTCTTCTGTTTGGTTTGTCTATTAAAGCACTTGTCCAAGATATTCAAATAAATACTTATAAATATAAATCTGAAGGAACAGTAACTGTTGCAGAATTTTATGGAAAAACATGGGTTTCTAATGGTTCAGATAGTGGTTCTTCAAGTAAGTTTAGTTATATGCATTATGTTATTCATTTTGATAAAGAAGTTGGTGGATATGATCAGTATGAATATAGCGCAAGCAATATGATTGCGACAGAAAGATATTTAGGTGATCGATATGTTGTGTTATTTAATAATAATGTTGATAATGCAATAATAATTCAAAAAGAAGGTATCTTTATTGATAATGTTATTTTAGTGATATTTATTACTTTAATGATAATACTATTTCTTTTAAGAAAGAAAATATATTTAGGGTTTATTAGTTTGAATAAAAAGCAAGATAAATTTATTTGCAATTAGATACAGTTTAAAGAAAAAAGATTTTATGAATTAATGGAAAATATTGATAAAATCTTTTTTTGTTTAATTGACAATTAAATGTACAAAAAATGTATGATTTTTATAGTAAATTAAAACAGCTTGTATTACAATTGTTTTATGAAGAAGATAAGTAGGAGGGGTGTTTTTATGTATAAGATAAATGATTTATATGATTTAACACATAGTCAAGCAAAGGATTATTTATCAAAATATGAGTATCCTTGGCAAGCTTTAAAAGGAATTAAAGATTTTATTATTGAATTAGGAGAAACTTTAGGGGATGAATATCAAGAAGTGAATGAACATGTTTGGATTCACAAAGATGCTAAAGTTTTTGATAGTGCTTATATTGGTTCACCTTGTATTATTGGTGCAGGAACAGAAGTGAGACATTGTGCTTTTATCAGAGGAAGTGCATTAGTAGGGGAAAATTGTGTTATTGGTAATTCTGTTGAGTTAAAGAATGTTATTATTTTTGATAATGTACAAGTTCCTCATTATAACTATGTAGGTGATTCTATTTTGGGATATAAGTCTCATATGGGTGCAGGATCAATTACAAGTAATGTTAAAAGTGATAAAACACTCGTTGTTGTAAAAGATAGATTTAATCACGAAGAGATTGAAACGGGATTTAAAAAAATGGGTGCAATGCTAGGAGATTATGTAGAAGTAGGATGTAATAGTGTTTTAAACCCTGGAACTGTTATTGGAAGAAATAGTAATATTTATCCATTATCTAGAGTAAGAGGCGTTGTACCAGAAAATTCAATTTTTAAGGAACTTAATGATATCGTAGAAAAGAAATAATTATTAGAGGCAATGTGATTTAAAAACATTGCTTTTTTATTGATTTTATAATCATACATGTAATTAAAATTATAAAAATTTAAATTAGATGAGTATTTAAGTAATTAAAATAGCATATTGGTTATAAAGGGTTGATAAAAATTAAAAAAATGGTATGGTTTAAGTAAATATTCTATATGAAGAAAGGATAGAAAAAATGAATAAAAAAGTAAGAAAAGCAATTATACCAGCAGCAGGATTAGGAACAAGATTTCTACCAGCAACAAAAGCAATCGCCAAAGAAATGTTACCAATCGTAGATATTCCAACAATTCAATATATCATTCAAGAAGCAGTAGACAGTGGAATAGAAGAAATCTTGATTATTACAAACAGTAATAAACATGCAATGGAAAATCATTTTGATAAAAACTATGAACTGGAAGAAAGATTAAAAGAATCAGGAAAACTAGAACAAGTAAAAATGATCCAAGATATAGCAGATATGGCCAATATCTACTATATCAGACAAAAGGAACCAAAAGGATTAGGACATGCAGTTCTATGTGCTAAATCATTCATTGGAGATGAACCATTTGCTGTACTACTAGGAGATGATGTGGTTGTCAATAAAGAAGGGAAACCAGCACTAAAACAATTAATAGAACAATATAGTAAAACATCAGCATCTGTAATCGGAGTACAGACAGTCGATAAAAAAGATGTCAGCAAATATGGAATCGTAGAACCATCAAAATCACATCCAGCAAAAGGAAGATTGGTAAAACTAACAGATATGGTAGAAAAACCAGCAGTAGAGAAAGCACCAAGTCAACTAGCAGTCTTAGGGAGATATGTATTGACACCTGAAATCTTTGAATTGTTAGAAACACAAGGAAAGGGAGCAGGAGGAGAAATCCAATTAACAGATGCCATTAAAAGATTATTAGATAGACAAGCAGTGTATGCGTATGATTTTGAAGGAAAGAGATATGATGTAGGGGATAAATTTGGATTTATCAAAGCAACAATAGATTTTGCATTAGATAGAGAAGATTTACATGATCAAGTAAATGAATATATTCATACATTAGTTGAAAAAGAAAAAGCTAAATAAAATATTATAAAGAAGCCTTTATTTAAGGGTTTCTTTTTTATAAAAATAAATATAAAAGTATAATAATTTTTCTTTTTGCAATATCTAAAATACTCTATAAACACCAAATCATAAAAAAATAAAAAAAGACCAATGGGAAAAACGTTGATATAAAGGCAGAAAAAGAGGGAAAAAGAGAAAAAAATAAAAAAAGGACAAGAAAAAGCTTTACAAAAGGGAGAGAGGATGGTAATATAAATGGGCACTCGACGAGAGAG
>NZ_JAOQJR010000022.1:19389-23085 GCF_025566905.1 [Clostridium] ammoniilyticum | reverse complement strand
TGATATTTCCAAAAAGTTCACGATGTTCATCAAAGACTTTTGAAAGTGTTTGACCTTTAAATTCTCCTTCTTTGATTTTATTATCACCATTAGGATGAGCTGAAGGTGCCCAACATTCTCCAGTTTGATCACTTGGTATAGCATAGCCATACTTTTCTTTAAGTTGGTTTCCTCCCCAAATCATTTCTTTAAATACAGGTTCTACCCATAAAATATGTCCCATCACTATTCTCCTTTTCCTTTTTCATGTGTTGATTCATTTCTTCTTTCATCCCAATCTAAATTCATAGATACTTTTTTAATAAGTAATTCTTGATAATTCTTTTTAAAGAGTAAGGAATAGATTAAATCTATAATATAATCACTACTTATTTTAGAAGAAAATGTTCCAATTTTATTAATAATATTTTCTTTTGAACACATTGTTAAACAAATATCTGCTTTTATTCTCAAATAACTATCATTTAAAGAAGTGATTGCAATAATGGTTCCCCCATTTATTTTAATACGTTCAACAATAGGTTTAATTTCATTTGTTTGTCCTGAATAGGAAATAATTAACGCTACTGAATTTTTAGTCGTATACAAAGCCTGTTGAGTTTGCTCTGTAGGAATAATTTTCAAGTTAACAAGCTTATTGACATAAGTCATTTTATGTTCAAACATTAATGCTGATAAAAAAGAATCTCCTACCGCGAACAAATCAATGATGTTTGCTTTATCAATATAATCCACTGCTTTTTCTAATTCATTCATATCAAGAACTTGATTAGTTCCTTCAATGGTTTGTTTATAGATTTCTCCAACATTATGACAAATTTCATTTTTCGAACTATCTTGAAGAAATGGCTTATTAAAATTTATTGTAGAGAATGTTTGAGATTGAGTTATTTCGGCAAAATGAACACGAAAGTCATTAAAATTTTTTTCTCCCAATTTCTTACAAAAACGACTAATTGTTGCTGTTGAAGTATAAGTTGCTTCTGCTAACTCTTTAAGATTCATATGAATCACATCTTCTTTATGTTCAATTAAATAATCTGCTATTTTCTTTTCTAAATCACTAAAACCATTTTGGTATTCAATTGTTGATAATAGACTCATATTCTCACCTCTAAATCCATTGTACCTTTATATACAATGAAAGACAAGAATACAACGTATCCTTGTCAATTTCATTATTAAGCTTCTGCAGCTTGTTTGTTTTGGTATTTTTCGTATGCAATTAAGAATGGTACATAGATAACTGTTGAAACAACAATTAAGATTGCTTGAGTTACTGCACCCATAACGTTTGCACCTGTAGCTAAGAAACCAAATACGATTGGTGGAGTTGTCCAAGGTACTGTTAAACATGCAACTGGACAGAATCCGATAACTGTTAATACATAACCAACTAAGATAGTTACTAAACATGCAAATACAAATGGAATACCTAAGATTGGGTTTAATACCATTGGAATACCGAATGTAACTGTTTCATTGATGTTGAATAAACCTGGAACTAATGATAATGAAGCGATTGCTTTGTTATCTTCACGTTTACCAAAGATCATGATTGCGATTACTAAACCGATAGTAACACCTGAACCACCGAATTCACCACACATTTGTAAGAAATACATGTTGATGATGTTTGTTGGTTTTTCACCTTTGTTGAATTTTTCAACGTTTTCAAGTGCTAATGGTGTAAATAATGCTTCTTTTACTGCAGATAACATGTTGTTACCATGGATACCTACTAACCAGAATAACATGATTACTAAATAGATAATCATAACACCTGGAATTGTAGCACCTACAGCTCCTAAAGGACCTTGGATACCATTTTTGATAACATCATTTAAGTATAAACCAGTTAAGTTATAACATGCTGATCCAATACAAGCAGTGATAATTAAAGTAATAGTAGCTGGTACTAAAACTTCGAATGCACGAGCAACTCCTGGTGGAACTTGTTCTGGCATTTTAATTTTTAATGCATCTTGTTTTTCGAAGAAGCAGAATAATTCAACAGATAATACACCAATAATCATACCAGTGAATAAACCAGTAGCTCCTAATTCATTACCAGCGATACCAGTGAAAGCTTCTTTAGCTCCTTCTACCATGTGTGAAGTGTTTGTAACTGATAACCATGCAGCTAAACCTACTAAACCTGGAATGTAACCAGCTTTTTCAGCTCCCATGTTCCAAACACCGATTTCTTGGGCGATACCAAGAGTGATACCAACTGTGATACAGCTGATTGTACAGAAGTTAACGGCTTGGAATGCAGGATTTAAGAAATCTAAAGCCATGATTGGTTTGAAGAATAATCCTAAACCTGTTTGGTCGTTAACTAATACGTTACACCATAAAACCCCGATTGCCCCAGCGATTGTTAAAGGCATGAAGTTTTGGAACGCATTTTTAATTGCAGATAAATATTTGTTTTGACCGCACCATGCACCAGCGCGACCTAAGACATCCGCCATTTTGTCCATAAATTTTTCCTCCCTTAAATATTTTTTTGACACTAATAGTATAATCTATTATGCAAATAAAAGTCAATGTTTTTTTAAATTAAAAGTACCATACTTTTAATTTAAAAAAACATAATCTTTAAAAAAGCCGCATAAAATAAGGGTTTTTCAACGTTTTTGAAAACGGTTATTTTTTTGATTTTTTTGTAAAAAAAAGAAAACGCTATCATTTAGACAGCGTTTTTTTATGTTTTTTGGCTATTGAACCGTTACTGTTTGAAGTTCAAAATTGTTGTAATGATATCTCGTAAATGAATATTCAAAGATAATCCCACTACTTAAATATGCCGTTTGTTCAACTTCAATATATGGTTCATATTCCTTCAATCCCAAATTTTCTTGTTCTAACGGACTCGATAGATGAGCACGTATAGTTTTATGCGTACTTTGTATCTTTAATTTTAATTCTTTTTCAATATACTGGTATATCGAGCCTTTCAAATGCTCTAATTTTAAATTTGGAATAATAGAAATAGGCATGTATGTGATTTCTAAACAATACGGTTTATCATCAAATACTCTTTTTCTAATAATATGATAGACAAAGGATCCCTCTTCTATTTGTAATTTTTTAGATATATGCTCATCACTCGGTATAACCGAAAATTCAATAATTTCACTTTTTAATTCACCTTTGCCTTTTAATTTTCGTGTTAAACCCAATCCTGATTGTTTAAGTTGAGTTGCATCTTCTGAAGAAGCATCATAATCCTTTACAAAAGTTCCTGCCCCTCTTCTTCTTACAATCAATCCTTCTTTCACTAATATATCCAAGGCTTTTTTCATTGTTTCTTTATTACAATGATAAGCAACACATAATACATATTCATAAGGGAGTTTTTGTCCATATGTATATTTTTTATCAAAAATCTTACTTCTAATATCATCTGCGATATCAATATATTTAACCATAGACTATCCCTCCTGCCATAACTAAAAATACCATACTTTTCATAAATTTGCACGGACTTTTTAACAAGAAGGTTATTTTTATGTAATTCACTAATCCTCTAACTTTTACAACGTCTTGGTTTTACGTTTACCTTTTGGACTTCGATTTGTAATGCAATCTCATCCACCATTTAGCCTTATATCAAGTTTCTGTTCGTACGCTCAAAAGAATCACTACACCACTTCCTCCATCCTTGCCATCACTGACGACGACTTGTAG
>NZ_JAOQJR010000022.1:0-19378 GCF_025566905.1 [Clostridium] ammoniilyticum | reverse complement strand
CATTACACTTGCGGTAAATACCTGTGGTTGGTTTATCTCCAACTGAATTAGTGCCATGCCCGGCACACATTAAAAAAATCGCTTGATATTATCTATCAAACGATTCTTTCATTAATCTAATTGTATTTGTTTTACAATTTCATTATCAAATGTTTTAATTGTAAAACAGTCATTTTCATAAATACCATAACTGTTCGTACCTTCTTTAGGTAAAGAAATCGAAGACGGATTTAAAATATAAATACCGTTTTCTTTTTTAGCAAGTGGTTTATGAAAATGTCCATAAATTAAAACATCATTTTCATTTAATAAAGGAAGTTGATCTTCATTAAATAAATGTCCATGTGTCATAAAGAAATGATGTTGATCAACATCCATCAAAGCATAGTCACTACGCATAGGGAAATCTAAAACCATTTGATCAACTTCACTATCACAATTTCCTCTAACTGCAATAATATCCTTCTTTAAAGGATTTAATAAAGCAATAACCTTCTTACAATTATAATCCTTAGGTAAATCATTACGTGGTCCATGATATAAAATATCCCCTAAAATAATAAGTTTATCCGCTTTTTCTTCATGATATTTTTCAATAGCCTTATTTGCCCAATAATAAGAACCATGAATATCTGATATAAACATTACTTTCATACAATTACGCTCTTCTAATTGTTTTGATCACAACTGGTGTTGTTGGACAATCTTGGAAGTTTGTAGGGACATTGGCAATTTGATCTACAATATCTAAACCTTCAGTAATTTTACCAAATGCTGCATATTCACCATCTAAATGTGGTGCTGGTTTATGCATAATAAAGAATTGTGAAGATGCTGAATCTTTGATCATTGTTCTAGCCATAGATAAAACACCTTCTGTATGTTTTAATTCATTGTTAACACCATTGCTTTTAAATTCACCTTTAATAGAATCACAATGTTTTTCTTTAAAATCTTTTGTATATCCCCCACCTTGAATCATAAATCCTGGGATAACTCTATGGAAAATTAATCCCGCAAAGAAATCTTCATCAATTAATTTTAAAAAGTTTTCTACTGTAATTGGTGCAACTTCAGGATAAAGTTCTCCTTTCATCACATCTCCATTTTCCATTTCAATTTCAATTAATACTTTTTCCATTCTCTAATTCTCCTTATCTACAACGTCTACATCAACAACCTTATTTTCAATAGATTGTTGTTTTTCTTTTTTCTTCTTCTTTAAAAGAAATCTTACTACAAAATAAACAAGTACAACTCCTGCCGCAATTCCAAATAACCAAACAATATTCTTTACTTGATCAAATTGATAAGCTGTCGCTACCACTAAACATAAGTTAATAATATTCATTGATCCTGCTAATTTATATTTTTGATTAACAATAAAATTCAAGGAAAGCGCAGATGAAGCAAATAACCCAACAATAAGCATAACTTCCATACTATGTACCTCCTTGTATCATTCTATCATAATAGAATCATTTTTGTTATATATTATTTAGTATGGACACTTGCATTAAGCATGTCAGTAATAGATATCATTGTAAAATTACTTCTATATATAACAAAAAATAACTACCTCCTGTCTCTAGAAAAGTGTGTGGTAGTTATTTCATCCAAGGTGAACCGTTTGTTGTTCTTTTTTCATATTCATTATAATTAATTTTTTAAACAATTCTATAAAATCTTATCTATCTAATTTCATATATAACAGCGGATAAGGGTTTTCTTCTTCATCTAATTCTGTTTTCTTGTATGTTTTAAATTCCACAGCTTCATCATTATCTACAACCATCAAATGTTCAACACTCTTTAATGCCATTGGAACATATTCTTTAATATGTTCAATTTCTTGTTCATTTAAAAATGTATGTGTGGCTTTTACAGAATCTTTCCAAACATTTACAAGTATATTTAATAGTTGATCATTTTCACCCTATTCTCTCTACCCATATTTATCATTGATTTCTTTCACTTCAACTATGATAATATAATTATATGAAATAGCCCTACCAAATAGGTAGGGTCATTTATTTTGTTAATATCTTTTTTATTTAGCAAATTGTTTAATTGCATTAGCAACAGCTGCTGTCACATCTTTATTGAAGATTTTTGGCATGATATTTTCTTCATTTAAATCTTCATCACTGATTGTATCTGCAATAGCTTTAGCCACAGCTACTTTCATTTCTGGTGTAATCGAAGGAACTCTTGCTTCTAATGCTCCTTTAAAAATACCAGGGAAAGCTAAAACATTATTAATTTGATTTGGATAATCAGATCGACCTGTTCCAACAACTCTTGCTCCTGCTGCTTTGGCTTTTTGATAAGTAATTTCTGGCTCAGGATTTGCCATTGCAAAGATAATTGGATCATTGTTCATTGAATGAACCATTTCATCAGTTACTAGATTTGGTTTAGAAACACCTACAAAAACATCTGCACCTTTTAATGCATCAGCTAATGTACCTTGCATATTATCAGGATTAGTAATATCACATAAAGCACGCTTATGAGGAATAAGTCCTTCTTGTCTATCTTTATATAAAATTCCAAATTCATCCACTGCAATAATTTTACCAACACCGGCTGTATGCATCATTTTAATAATAGCTGTTCCTGCAGCTCCTGGCCCATTTAAAACAACTGTAATATCTTTGATATCTTTTTTTGTCACTCTTAAAGCGTTATATAAGGCCGCTAAAACAACAACAGCTGTTCCATGTTGATCATCATGGAATACAGGAATATCTAACATTTGATCTAATCTTTCTTCGATTTCAAAACAATCTGGAGAAGCAATATCTTCTAAGTTGATTCCACCAAAACATGGTGCAATATTTTTAACTGTTTGAATCAATTCTTCTTTATCTTGTGTATCTAAACAAATAGGTACCGCATTGACATCTCCGAATTTTTTAAATAGAGCAGCTTTTCCTTCCATGACTGGAATCGAAGCTTTGGCTCCTATATTTCCAAGTCCTAAAACAGCTGTTCCATTTGAGACAACAGCAATTGTATTTGATTTTGTTGTATAACGATAAACATCTTCTTCATTTTCAGCAATCTTACGACAAGGTTCAGCAACCCCTGGCGTATAAACAACAGACATATCATCCATTGTATTAATTTCACAATTTAATTCCGTATGTATTTTTCCTTGATGTTTTTCATGTAATTTCAAGGCTTCTTCATAATAATTCATTTTCATCACCCGCCACTATTATACCTATAAAATAGACAATTCGTCTAATCTTTTTTATCTAAAACATAACCATGATCCATTGGTCCTTGTCCTTGTCCTAAGTCAAGCATTGCCGCAAGCGCTCCCGAAATATAATCTTTAGCTTTTTTAACAGCATTTTCCAAATTTTCACCTCGTGCTAAATAAGAAGCAATCGCACTTGATAAAGTACATCCCGTACCATGAGTATTATTGTTATTAATACGTTTTCCTTTAAACCATTGATAATTACCTTCTTTATAAAGTAAATCATTGGCATCATTGATTTGATGTCCGCCTTTAAGTAATACTGCACAATGATAATGATCTCCAATATATTTAGCTGCTGTTAACATTTCTTCTTCATTATTGATTTTTAATCCTGATAAAACTTCGGCTTCAGGAATATTTGGTGTTAAAACTGATGCGAGTGGAAAGAGATTTTCTTTTAATGTATCAATAGCTTCATCACTAATAAGTTTTGCCCCACTTGTAGCCACCATCACAGGATCAACAACGATATTACGTGCATGATATTGTTTTAACTTTCCACTAATAGATAAAATGACTTCTTTTTGAGAAACCATTCCAATTTTAACAGCCATTGGATAAATATCTGTAAACACACTATCCATTTGACTAGCCACAAAAGAAGCATCAACATCATAAATAGTATCCACTCCTGTAGTATTTTGAGCTGTTAGTGCTGCAATAACCGACATGGCATAAACACGATTAGCAAGCATTGTTTTTAAATCTGCCTGAATTCCTGCACCTCCACTACTATCACTACCTGCAATTGTAAGGCAAGTTGGCATTTTATTAGAGATAACTCTTTGAATTTTATCTTTTAATAGGCTACTTGCTTTTTGGATATCATTACTTCCAAAAATACTTGAAACGATAGCAACACCATCAATAGCAACCCCCATAAATTCTAAGATATTCACTTGATTAATACCACCAATAGCAACCACAGGAATATCAACTTTTTGACAAATTTCATTTAACGTTTCCATTGAAATATTTTGTGCATCATCTTTTGTTTGAGTTGCAAAAATAGCTCCGACACCTAAATAATCAGCCCCATTTTCTAAAGCTATTTTTGCTTCTTCATAATTATGTGCAGATACACCAATAATTTTATCTTCACCTAATATTTTTCTTGCTTCTTTTAAATTTAAATCATCTTGCCCAATATGGACCCCATCTGCATCAATTTCTTTACACAATTCAACATCATCATTAATAATCAAAGGAACATGATGTTTTTGACACACACTTTGAACATCCAATGCTTCTTGTTTAAATGCTTCATGTGTCATTTCTTTTTCTCTTAGTTGAATCATTGTTACACCACCAAGAATGGCTTCTTCAACTAATTCCGACATTTTTCTTCCTTTTAAATATTTTGAATCTGTTACTCCATACAATAATAAATCTTCTTTATTTAATTTCATCAAATTTCCTTCTTTCTTTACAATATTCTTTTTTATTTCCCTGGAAATAAAAAGAGAGTCCTGTTGAACTCTGTTAACGTCTATATCTCCTACGTTGGCATTATCCAAATCAGGTTATGGGTCTAAGTCAATACTTACTCTCAGCAAAAAGCTCCCCGTTTCCTTTATTATAATTTTTTTAATAAAAATTGTCTATTTTTATTCATATTATTTATGCTTTTGTTCAAACTATAAAAGGAGGTGCTTTCATGAAATTATGTATTACAGCAGGTAACTATCACATTTTTAAATTAATGATTAAAAATCATAAAGATTCTCGCATTCAATTAAAAAACATTCATCCTTTAGATTTTGACCTTGTTTTTGATGTTTATACATCTTTAGATCAAAAAACAGTTATTTCTATACTTAGCCATGAATTACGTTATTCCCCTTTTATGTATCTATGCCCTGGTTTTAAAGTCATTCCTTTAAAAAAACGTCTTCCTCATGGTACAAAAGAATCAACTACTCCTTTAAATCTTTCTTTTAATTGAATAATTTATATTAAAAAACAGTTTGAGATAGCATCTATTTCAAACTGTTTATTTTTTAATTAATAATTTTTAAAATATCTTCTTCACTATTGATGTTAAAGATATTTAATGTAAGAACATTTAATTTTTCTAGCAATGTATTTGTAAGTTGTTTTTCTAAAGGACTTGATAAAGTTCCTAATTTCACTTTAAGAAGTTCTTTTAAAGTATTGAGTTTTTCTTCATCTCTCATTCTTTGAAATAATTGATCCATTGCCTTACACATATTGATTTCATTTCCTTCTGGTAAGTCTTCTCTTCTAATATTTGTACACGTAAATGTTGCCGCCATCATGAAGCTTTCTGTTTCAATTTTACGATTTTCTCTTAATCCATCATAACTTCCTACAAACATACTTTGACTAATTTCTACGACATCTCGATATCTTTTGATTTCTGTTGGATCATCTACATTTCCTATCATTGTATCATATGTTTAAAGATAATTCGTCTCACATTTGTCTCATTTCTATTATCATTTTAGCTATCTCTCCTACCTTCTTCAATGGACGGATAGTCCAAAAAAGTTTCCAATAAAAAAACCTACGAAATCATCTCGTAAGTCTTTAAAGAATACATATTATTAAACCTGCTATTAACGAAGAAATACCCACAATTATAAAAATGATATATAGCTTTTTTTGCGGATTATTTTCTAAAATCAATATACGTTTAGGATTATTTTCCTCATACATAATTTCTAAGGAACTCCCTATAGGAAGTTCTTTACCATAACCAATAGAGAGTTTTTGTTTAATTTCATTTCCATGATCATAAAATTGAATTACCGGAAAATAGGAATAAGAAAAACTATCATAACTTTGCATTCTTTCTCTTATATTATCAATTACTTTAGCTAATGTATGAATATTACAATACTTTACTTTCTATTGCTTGTACAGGACATTTTTCATAACATAATCCACAATGTAAACAATGTTCTTGTTGAATTTGATAATTTGAAATACATTGTTGTGGACAATTCTTTTGACATAAGCCACATTGAATACATTGATTACGAATGATAAATCCCTTAGGTTTTATCTCTTTATTCATTGAAAAACTTTCTCTATAAATAGGTTCTTTTCCTAAATCAAAGAATTCTAGTTCACCTTCTTCAAGACAAAAGGCTTCTAAAATATAACGACTCTCATTTGGATAAACATTATTCATTGATGAATTATGTTTAAAAATACGATCTATCCAATATTTTTGATTTTCTAATCGTTTAACAGGTCCATTTAAACGAACCATTTGATACTTTTTATTCATTCCTGTAATTGCAACGTATGGATGATTTTTTAATTGTTTATAAAAATCTTTTCCTCTTGCTGTACAAAAATATAATTTATTATCTTCAACCAACATCACATCTATAATTCTTACTTGGGGTTGATTATTTTCATCAACGGTTGCAAAAGCAACATCTTTGATTTCTCTTAAAATATTTAAACAAGTTGAAACATTCATTGTTGTGCCTCCTTTTTCGTTTTTCATTATAATTTTATTTCTAATAAAAAAAAGTACGCACAATATTGTGGTATAGTTACTTCAAAGTAACTAATAAAAAAGCTACGACTTAAAATCGTAACTTTCATAATTATTCAGTTTCAAATTGACTGTAATAAAGTTGATGATAATAACCTTGTTTTTGAAGCAATTCTTCATGATTACCAATTTCTACAATATGTCCTTGATCCATAACGATGATTTGATCGGCATTTTTAATCGTTGATAAACGGTGAGCAACAATAAAGGTTGTTCTTCCTTTCATCATTTCATCAAAAGCTTTTTGAATTTGTAATTCTGTACGCGTATCGATTGAACTTGTTGCTTCATCTAAAATCAACATTGGTGGATGTGTTAACATAATACGTGCAATACACACAAGTTGCATTTGTCCTTGAGACATATTTCCACCATCTTCTTCAACCATTGTATCGTATCCTTGAGGAAGAGACATAATATATTTATGCACACGCGCTTTTTTAGCTGCTTCAATGATTTCTTCATCACTAGCTTTTGTTTTTCCATAAGCAATATTTTCTTTAATAGTCCCTTTAAATAACCAACTATCTTGTAAAACCATACCGTACATTTTTCTTAAATCATCACGGTTCATATCTTCAATATTAACACCATCAATTGTAATTTTTCCACCTTGAGGATCATAGAAACGCATTAATAAGTTAATTAATGTTGTTTTTCCACAACCTGTTTTACCTACAATAGCTGTCATTGTTCCTGGTTTAGCTTCATAGTTAAAATCTTGAATTAATGGTTTACTTGGATCATAACTGAAATTTAAATGGTCAATGATAATATGTCCTTGTTTATTTTCAATGATTTTAGATGTTGTTAATTCTTGGATTGTTTCTTCATCTAATAATGCAAAGACTCTTTGACTGGCAGCAATGGCTGTTTGCATTTCTGACATAACGGATGATATTTCGTTAAATGGTTTTGTATATTGGTTAGCATATGTTAAAAAGCTTGAAAGAATACCTACTGTAAATGAACCATTTAATACTTGAAATGCTCCAAAGATACCAACAGCAGCATAAACAATACTATTAACTAAACGTGTTGTGGGATTAATTAAAGCCCCATAAAATTGTGAAATAACCCCACTTTTATGCATACGTTCATTGATTTCATTAAACTTTTCTTCGTTTTGTTCTTGATAATCAAAAATATTAACAATTTTTTGATTACCTATCATTTCTTCACAATAACCATTCATTTCCCCTCTTAAAGCAAGTTGTTCTTGGAAATAAGAATGTGTTCTTTTAACAATCAAAGAAGCGACAAGTAAAGAAAGCGGTGTTAAAACAACCACAATTACAGCTACCGAAAAATGAATATAAGCCATAATCAAAATCGTTCCTACAATTGTTGCAATTCCTGTAAGCAAGGATGTAAAACTTTGTAATAAACCTTGTCCAATTAAATCAATATCATTGATCAATCTTCCTAAAATATCTCCATGACTTGTAGCATCAATATATTTTAAAGGAAGAACTTGAATTTGATCAAATACTCTATTTCTTAAATCATTCGTAATATTATAAGTAATTGTATTTGTAATTTGTCCCATGATCCATTGAATCAAAGAAATAATTAAAATAACAATTCCAATAAAAATAAGTTTGTTCAATAACGCTTGAAAATGAACTTGATTCTTTCCAACCAATAAATCTATTGCTTGACCTATTAAAACAGGTGTAAGTAAAGTAAAGACAACAGAGACAATTGATAAAAGTGTTAATAACATAATTAAAAAACGATAAGGTTTACAATATGTAAGCAATCTTTTAATTGTTTTTTTATCCATTGTAATCACCATCCTTACTATTTTGAGATTCATAAATTTCTTTATAAACCGTACAATTCTTTAATAATTCTTCATGACAATCAAAACCAACAAGTTCACCATGATATAAAACCATAATACGATCACATCTTTTTAAAGACGCTGTTCTTTGAGAAATAACAATTTTTGTCATTTCTTTTAATTCTTGTAATTGTTTTTGTAAAGCAGCATCTGTTGCATAGTCTAACGCACTTGAGCAATCATCTAAAACTAAAATATCCGCTTGTTTATAAAGCGCTCTAGCTATTGTTAAACGTTGTCTTTGTCCACCAGAGAAGTTTTTCCCACCTTGAACAACAGCACTTTCTATTCCTTGAGGAAGACAACTTACAAATTCTTTAGCTTGTGAAACTTCTAAAGCTTTATTCATTGTTTCTTCTTGATAAGGTTTTGACATACAAATATTTTCTTTAATTGTTCCTGAAATCAATGATGTATTTTGTAAAACATAACTGATATGTTGTCTTAATGTTTCTAGTTTATAATCTTGAATATTTTTACCAGCTATTTTAATTTGTCCACTTCTAACATCATAATTTCTTCCAATAAGGGATACTAGTGTTGATTTACCAGCACCCGTTCCTCCAATAATTCCTACTGTTTCACCTTTATTGATCGTAAATGATAAGTTGTGTAACACATCTTTTTGAAGATATCCAAAGTTGACATCTTTAAATTCAATCATCTTTTCATCAGGAATAAGGGTTGAATAACTTCCTTGATTTTCTACTTGTGGTGTTGTTTCAAGTACTTCAAAAACTCTTTGATAACTTGCTGTGGCTTTATTGTAGATTGATAAAACATTCGCAAAGACAATGAGTGCTTGTAAAATACTATTCATATAGTTAATTAAGGCAATAACTTCCCCTTGAGAAAGACTTCCTACATTGACTTGGAAACCACTAGCATAAATAATAATAATGATTGCAAAGTTTACAATTAAATAAGTAAAGGGATTTAATAAAGCTTGTATTTTACCTACTTTTACTTGTTCATCTTTTTGATTTTTTGTTTCTAAATTAAATCTTTTTACTTCATGATTTTGATTTGAAAAAGCACGAATAACACGTACACCTTTTAAGTTTTCTCTTGCTATTAAAGCAATTTTATCTAATAACTTTTGAATACAAGAGAAATAAGGCATTGAAATAATCGTAATTGATAACATCGATACCGCTAAAATAACAGCTCCTACAACAAAGATCATTGATAAAGAACCACTGATCATAAAAGCCATAAATAATGAACCAATCATTAAAAATGGAGCTCTTGACGTAAGACGAATCGTCATCGCTACAGCTAATTGAATTTGTACCACATCATTAATAAGCCTTGTAACTAATGATGGTGCTGTAAGGGCATCTAAATTGGCATCATCATATTTATTGATTTGATGATACATGTCTTTTCTAAGTTGTGTCCCCACACTTTGTGATGTAAGGGAAGCATACCATTGACAAACAAGTGCAAATAAATAACCAAAAACAGCTAAACCAATAAGGACGAGCCCACATTTTAAAATATAATTGGTATCTTTATAAGCAATTCCTTTATCAATGACAGAGGCCATAACAACGGGAACACATAATTCTAAAGCAGCTTCAAAGATTTTAAATAAAAAACCTAAAGTTGCCGAAAACTTAAACTCCTTTACATATTTTAATAGTTTCATATTCTTCACCTCTGCGTTATTATATGATAAGATTTATCTATATGTAAAATATATATATTATATATTAATTATATTTAATAAATATATTATTCCCGTTTGAAGGAGTTTTATGATGGATATTAGACAAATGAAATATTTTAAAACTATTGTAGAAGAAGGAACGATTTCTAAAGCTGCTAAAAAGCTTCATATGGCTCAACCACCTTTATCAATGCAACTTAAACAATTAGAAGAAGAATTAAGTGTTATACTTTTAAAAAGAGGTAATAAACAAATTGAATTAACAGAGGCTGGTAATCGTTTTTATAAAAGATGTTTACAAATCTTAGATTTAACTGAAATTACTAAAAATGAATTAAAACAGTCTTATCAAGATGTTTTAAGAATTGGTATTACTTCTTCTAATAGTGGTTTAATTCAACAAGAAAGTATTCAAGAATTTATTAAAAAAAATAAACATGTTCAATATGCTATCCATGAAGGGTCTACTTATGAAATTCTTGATTTATTATTATCACATAATATTGATTTAGGAATTGTTAGAACACCTTTTGATACTTCCCAAGTAAATACTTTTTATTTAGAAAAAGAACCGATGATTGCTATTGGAAAAAAAGAATATTTTATAAATACTAAAAGAAAAATAAAAGATTTTAAAGATACTCCTTTAATTATTCATCAAAGATATCTGCCTTTAATCAATGATTATTGTTTAAATAAACTAATTCAAATTCAATTAAAAGTAACTTGTGATGATAGTAGAACGTCTCTTATTTGGGCCAATAGTGGTATTGGAGTAGCAATTTGTCCAATGAGTAGTTTAGCTTTACCTTATGACCATTCTCTTGTTTATACGATTTTAGAAGATAAAAATTTATATACAGGAATCGCTTTTATTACCAGAAAAAACGAAGAAGTTTCAGCTTTATTAAATGAATTTATAGAACGTTTTAAATAGAGGAAAAACAAATGATACAATACTAAAAAATAGAACTTGATTACCAATTACCTATTAAATATTAGATATTTATTTTGAAGATCATCATACAAAAACAGCTAAACATTATCATACTAGTATTGAAATTTTGATTCCCGTTTTAGGAAAACTAAAATTATTTCTTACTGATAAAGAATTGATTATTCCTCAAGGAAGCTTATATATTATTAATAGTCAAGAAATTCATGGGATGCATCATACGGAAGATACTGATATCTATAAAGGATATGCACTTCAAATAAATTATGATTTTATTAAAAAATATTATCCAGCTATTGATAATTATCAATTTATTCAACCTAATCATAAAATCAAAGAAAAGATATTGTTAGACATTTTTAAAATTATTGCAGCTTATGATCATAGCAATCAATTTCAAAGAATAGAAATTGAAAGTTATATTTTACATCTTTTATATACGTTGCTTTCAAATACTTTAGATAAAAAACAAATTTAAATTTACAAACTTTACATGATAAAAGAATAATAAGAATGACACAATATATTGACTTACATTATAACGAAGATCTTTCAATTGATAATATAGCGCAACACTTTAATATATCTACAGGATATTTATCACGTTATTTTAAAAGTCATTTAAACGTGACAGTTAAAGAATATCTTATTGCTGTTCGTTTAAAAAAGGCAAGACAGGATGTTTTGTTTTCAAATTATACAATTTTAGAAATTGCTTATTTACATGGTTTTCCAAATTTAAAATCATTTATTAATGCTTTTAAAAAAGTTTATCATGATACACCAGCAAAATATCGTGAAAAAGTTAGAAAATGACATTAAAGAAGTACATTTTTAACATTTATGTAAGCTCTTTCAATGATAAAGTTTTACTTGTCAAAAAAAGGAAGGAAAAAATGTTAAAAAAGATATTTAGTTTATTTGTATGTGCGATGGTGTGTCTCATATCAACAAATCTTGTTTTTGCTGATGGAACAGTTGATATTCATGGAACATACAATATTCACGTTGGTGGTTATGATTGGGGAAGTGCAACTGATAATAAAAAAGCAGAAAATAATCCATCACAAGCAATAAAAACTGGAGATACTGCTCATGGTGAAATTTATGCAATGATCATGATGTTTGCTGCAGCTAGATATGTTTTCTTTAAACAAAGAAAAGAAGCTTAATTTATAGACTCATTAAATTGCTTATGCAATTTAGTGAGTTTTTTTATTTTTTAAAAGAAAAAACGATTTTTGTTGTCTATATAAATAATGGGGGGGGAGAAACTATGGAAACAAAAATCAAACCTAAAAGAATTACCGATTTTAAAAATGACCTTGTCTTTAAATTCATGTTGAGTGATCTCAATGATTCTCGCTGTTATTATTTACTTAAAACCATTATTGAAGGAATCACAGCTATTAAATGTCAGGAACTAGTTGTCTTAAACAGTGAGGTGGTTACCATGATGAAAGAAAAGATGGATCAGTTCAATGAAGATGAAGAACTTGTTTTAGCAGCGAGTAAAAGACAGCTTGTCAAAATACAACATCATCAAGAGAAAGTAAGAATACGACAAGAAGGTAAAGAAGAAGGCTTAAAAGAAGGAGAACTTCTTAAAGCTAAAGAAAAGACATTAAAATTATTTAATAAACTCTTTCCTGATGAAAATAATCAATTATTAGAAAACTTAACATTATTACAATACGATCAAATATTTGATGCCTTGTTAGAAAACAAAGATTTAAAAACGATTAAAAAAATCATTGGAAAATAATCCAATGATTTTTTAATGCTATTTATAAAGTGCATTATATATTTTTAATAGATGTTCATCTCTATTTTTAATAGCCTGATGATCTTTTCCATCATGATAATCATAGAATCCTTGTTGACTTTTAATTCCTAAATGCCCTTCTTCATAAAGTTTAGCAAGTTCACTTGGAACTTTTGTATCATTGCATAAATCTTTCATTAAATAATCACTTATATGATAAAACGTATCCAATCCCCCAAAATCAGCAACTTCTAATGGTCCTAAACAAGCATATCTAAAACCTAATCCATATTTCATGACCGCATCAATATCTTCTTTAGAAATAACTCCTTGTTCTACTAAATATAAAGCTTCTCTAAGTACTGCAAATTGAATTCTATTGGCTGCAAATCCTAAAACATCCTTTTGAACAATAACGGGTTTTTTACCAATATGAATACTTAATTCTTTGATTGCTTGTGCAACAGTATCTAAAGTTTTATCACCTTTAATAATTTCAATAAGTAAAATAAGATGAGAAGGATTAAACCAATGCATTCCAATAAATCTTTCAGGTTTATAAACAGCACTAGCAAGCGTATTAATTGAAATACCAGATGTATTGGTTGCTAGAATAGTGTCTTCTCTTACTAATCTTGAAATTTCTTGATAAAAACTTTGTTTGATTTCAACTTTTTCAATAATGCTTTCGACAACAAGATTACAATTTTTAAAACATTCTTTATCTGTTGTGTATTTAAGATGTTGATGAAGCAATTTTTCTTGTTCACTTGTTAATTCTTGATCTTGGATAAGAATTTGTGTATTTTCTTTAATTCTTTTTTTAGCATTTTCAATTGCTTCTGCTTTTAAATCATAAATAGTAACATCATAGTTATATTTAGCAAAGATTTGAGCCATTGAATAACCCATTGTCCCTGCTCCAGCAATCACAATTTTTTTAATTTCCATTAGTCGATCCTCATTTCTAATAAAGCACTTCCTAATGTTTTACCATGCATATCAATGGCAAGAGAACGCGTAACGCCTCCTCCTAAAGCATCTTCTAAAACAAAGTTTAAAGCACTGATTGAAGGAATTTCATATCTTGTAATTTTACCATGAACGATATCTTTAAAATATTCTTTTAACTTTTCTTCTGTTACTTTTTCTCTAATAATTTTGTAATCTTCATCTTTATAAGCAATAACTGAAATAACTGAAATATTTCCTTTATCACCTGTTCTAGAATGAGCAATTTCCTTTAATAACATATCTTATACCTCCAAATATCCAACAGTAATATGAAAATGATCACTAGGAATCAAAATAGATGCAATACTCACAATATCTTTAATTGTTTTGACTGCTCCTCCTCCACCAGAAGGACCATTTGTATATAAAGCTTCTACTTCATTACCTATAAGCTCAGCTTCTGCTTTTGTTTTCACTCTAGCAGCAACTCTTAATCTTACTTCATTTGGTGTATATTGTCCCATTTCATTTGAAATACTATCTTTATATAAAGAATTTACACCAATATAATCAAAACGGACTTCTTCAGCTTTTAAACCGATCATTTCAAAACGATGTTCAAGAATTTCTCTAGCTAATTTAGCCTTTGCAAGAGCATTACTTCCTCCATAACTGATTTGTCCTTCACTAATATAACAATCATGATATCCTACACTTGTTTTATAATATCCATTTGGCACTTTACCACTAGCATTTTCAATCTTTACTTCATTTTCTCCTATTTGTTTAACTGTAATTTTAGAAAAATCAGCAATAACATCTGGTGTAAAATAATTTTCAGGATCTTGAATTTCATAAAGAGATTGTTCCTTAACAGTTTCAGTTGTAACAATTCCTCCAGTATTTGAAAGTTTTGAAACAACACCATCTCCATTTTCATCTACTTCAATAATTGGAAAACCTAAATTCCATAATTCAGGAACATCTTTATATCCAGGATCAGCAAAGTAACCTCCTGTTACTTGCCCTGCACATTCTAATAAATGTCCTACCCAAGTTCCTTTCCCAAGTTTTTCATAATCATCCATTGACCAACCAAACTCATAAACAAGTGGTCCTAAACTTAAAGATGGATCAGCAACTCTTCCTGTAATCACAATATCTGCTCCATTTTTTAAAGCTTCCACAATGCCAACACATCCAATGTATCCATTAGCAGATAAGACATCTCCATTAATGGCAGATAAAGGTTTTTTCGTTTCAATTGTGACATATTCTTGGTAATCATCTAATCTTGATGAAATATCATCACCTTCCACATAAGCAATTTTTAAATTTGTTAGACCTTTACTTTGTGCCATTTCTTGACATTTTAATGCTGCATGATATGGATTAGCTGCTCCCATATTTGTAATTACTTTAACAGAATGTTTCTTTAAAGCATCTAAAATACGATCAAAACGATATTCAAATAAAGCATTATAACCTTTTTTTTGATCTTCCATTTTAGCCTTTTGTGCTAAAGAAATTGTTCTTTCAGCTAAACATTCAAAAATAATATAATCAAGATTTCCTCTTTCAATTAAGTCAATAGCAGGTTCAATGCGATCACCAGCATACCCTGCACCACTACCAATTCGTATTGTTTTCATTGTAATACCCCCCTGTACAAAAAGTGCTGATTATTCAGCACTTTCTCCTTGTTCTAATAATTGTTTATCGTAAGCTTTCATAAATGGTGCTGCAATAATGATATCTAAAACTAATAATCCAAACCAAACAAAGATGGCTTTAACATCCATTGATGCTAACCAAGCTTGAAGTGGTCCAGGAACTGTAAATGGTAAAGAAATATAGAATTTTCCTAAGAAACCACTACTCATAAGACCATATGCAATAGCTACGTTTAAGTTATTACAGATATAGAAAATAATTAAAGTAAATGGATTTAAAACTGTAGGTAATCCAAAGATAACAGGTTCATTAATATTGAAGGCTGTTGAAACAACGGCAATCTTTGCAATTGATTTTGATTGTGATGCTTTTGAAAATAATAATAAACAAAGAACAACCGCCATATAAGAAATATATCCACCATAAACAGTATTAAATGCTCCAGCAAAGATACATGGAAGTTCTTTACCTGCTGCATATGCTTCAGCATTTAAAGCAAGTGCTGCAGTTGTAACTGGTGTAACAACGACACCTAACATATTTCCACCATGAACTCCAAAGAACCAGAATGTTGTCATTAATAAGTTAATAATAATGATTGATGGTAATGATCCTGTTGCTGAAAGTAATGGTTGGAAAATTGCATAAATCAATCCTGAAAATCCAGTTCCAATAAGTGTGTGACATAATCCATCAATTCCCATGAAGAAAATAAGACTTACAACACCTGGAATTAATACATTAAATGGTGCTGCCACATTTGGTGGTACTGAATCTGGTAAACGAATCACTAAATTCTTTTTAATAAATAAATGATTGATTTCAATAACACCTATTGCAACTAAAATTGCTGTAAACATTCCACTTGCCCCTAAATTTGTTAGTGGAATCGCTGTGACTGAAGTTTCACCTACGGTATAAGCTGTAGGAATACCAGCAACACATAAATAAACTAATAATGTTGTAATTAAATTTGAAATTGTATCCATTTTATAATGTTTACATAAACGATAGGCAACTCCTAATACAACATAAATTGAAATGGCTCCAATTGTTAAGTTATAAGGAATTAATAATGTTGTGGCATGAGCTGATGCAAAATCACGCCATGCACATAAAAATGAAGTTAGTAAGTTTGTTGCTTTTACAGAAGCATCTACTGGTGGCATTGCTAGTAAAATAGCAAACCCGCCGATAATTGTAATTGGTACTAAAATAGTTAGTCCATCACGTATAGCAGCTAAATGTTTTTGTTGTGAAATTTTCATTGCCACAGGAACGACATATTTTTCTAAGGCTGCTTGAAACTTATTCATAAATCCTGAATTTTGTTTTTCCATAAATATCCTCCTCACTTGCTGTCATGTTTTATAACCGGTTTCATTTGACACATTTAGCATAGCATGTAATGAATGGTTATGCAATATTTATTTTATTTTTTTGAAATCTATTTCATTTTAAAAATACATGTGATATACTTTTTTTGCAAGGAGGTAACAAAATGGAAGTTGGATATCATAAATTAGACATTACCCCAACAGTACCTGTTCATATTGCTGGGTATAATAGAAAAGAATTATCTAAAGGCGTTTTAGATCCTATAGAAATTAATTCTTTAGTTATTAAAGAAAATAATAAAATAATTATTTTTTCTATTTTAGATTCAATTATTATTGAAAATAGTGTTATTTTACCTATAAAAGAGGCTATTTTTAAAGAATTTGGTATTCCTTATGAACAAATCATCATAGGTTGTATTCATACACATTCTGCACCAGCCTACTTTAAACCATTTTTTGAAAATGTTTATATCGATCCAAAATTACAAGAAAATCTTATTCAATCTTTTATAAAAAGTATTTCTACTGCAATTAATTCATTAGAAGAAGCTACTTTATCATTAAAAACAACACAAATTGAAGGACTTTATGGTAATCGAAATACAAGAGATGGTATTGCTGATAAAAACATAAATATTATTACATTTATGAATAGTCATTCAAAAAAAGCTATTTGTTCATTCATTCAAATGTCTTGCCATCCTACAATTTTGAATGGTAGCAATTTTAAATTATCTGCAGATCTACTAGGTTGGATACGCCAAAAATATCAATTAAAAACACAAATTCCTTGTATGATCGTTAATGGCTATTGTGGAGATGTTTCGACACGTTTTTATCGAAAACTTAAAGGAGAAGAAGAATTGGAAAGAGTTTCTTCATCCATTGTTGAACAAATGAATGACTTAAATTTATTAGATGTAAAATTTAATGATTTAAAATGCACATCATTCAAAAAAGAATACACGTATAATGGTCAAACTGATTCTTTTGTTCAAAAAGAAATTCCTCATTTAAAAGAAACAATTAAAGATTCATCTGACGAAATGAAAATAGCTATTTCAAAACAACTTCTTCATAATTTAGAATTTAAAGCAAGTAAAGGAGAAATGGTTTTAAATTTATATAGTCATATTGTAAATCTTGGTAATGTTCTCTTTATTTCTCTCCCTGGTGATATTACTGCCGCTTTAGGTAAAAGAATTGTTGATCATTTTAATGATTATCATGTAATTATTCTTGGCTATTGTGAAAATTATTCTAATTATTTTGTTTGTAAAGAAGACTATGGTAAGTATTTTGAAACTTATATTTCTCGCCTGTCAAAAGGGAATGCTGATGACTTTATTCAACATGTTATTGATACAGCTGATGATTTATTAAAGTAAATTCTTTCGAATTTACTTTTTATCTTTTATAAAATATAATAAATATAAGAAATTGAGGTGGTTAGATGAACCCATTTGAAAAGATGGATTTAAAGAAAGATTCATTTACTAAAAAAGAGCTTATTCTTTATGATGTTTTAAAAGATAATTTACAAAATATCTTAAGTTTTTCAGCCAGTGATCTTTCTAAACAATATAATATTTCACAATCAACAATTACAAGATTTTGTCAAAAGATTGGTTATGATGGTTATAATGAATTTAAATTTGATGTTTTCCGTTCTGGTAAACAAGGAAATACTTCTAAAGATGATTTATCAACTTTAGATGCTTATATTAAATTGATTGAAATATTGAAATCATCTATTGATTATGAAAAATTAAATCAATTTGCAAATGATATTGTTAAAGCTAATTCTATTATTATTTTAGGAATGCATAAAAGTGCTTTACCTGCTAAATTGTTACAATTTAATTTATTTAAATATGGTAAAAAAGCAATCTTTTTGGATTATGGAGATATTGTAAATGATTTTCAACAATTAGTAAGTGAAGATGATATGGTTATTATTTATACTAATAGAGGAAATGTTTTAGGATCAATTAATTCAACTTTAAAAGATTTAGTTAAAAAAGTTTCTTTTAATTTATCAATCATTACAATGAATGATAAATTATCATTAAAAAAACATACTAAAAATTATATTTGGTTACCTTCAACCATTAATCAAGGGTTCCAAAATTATCTTGAAAATCAAGTTGTTTTCTTTATTTATACAGATATATTAACATCTGAAATTGCTAAATTAATGTAAAAGAAGCTATTGGACATTTTGTTCAATAGCTTTTTTGTACAAAAAAAGAGGATATTTCTATCCTCTAGGTAATATTAGTTATTGATTAATTTATCTTCATCAGACCAAGAATATAATTTTCTGATTTCTTTTCCGACTTTTTCTGATTCATGTTCTGCAGCTA
>NZ_JAOQJR010000021.1:0-26886 GCF_025566905.1 [Clostridium] ammoniilyticum | reverse complement strand
TTGTGATCCGTATCCAATGATGGCTACTGTTTTCCCATCTAATAATGATAAGTCACAATCTGATTCATAAAAAATTTTTGCCATTTTTAATGTCCCCCTTAATTTCCTTGGCTTCCTCTATGCATTCCAACGAGTCCTGTGCGAGCAATTTCTGTCACGTTGAATCCGTTAAGCATTGTTAATAACTGATTGACTTTTCTTGTATTTCCAGTAACTTCTATAATTAATGAAGTTGGTGAAACATCGATAATATGTGCTCTAAAGATATCAACAATTGAGTTGATATTTGTTCTTTGATCAGCATTTGCATCTACTTTAATTAAGACAAGTTCTCGATAAACTGAATCATCTGGTTCAAGTTTTTCAATTTCAACGACTTCTACAAGTTTCCCTAATTGTTTTTCAATTTGCGTTAAAATTTGTTCATCACCAGTAGAAACAACTGTCATACGTGACATTCCTTTAATATTTGTTTGTCCTACTGAAATACTTTCAATATTATATCCTCGTCTACTAAATAAACCAGCAACACGGTTTAATACCCCTGGATTATTTTCAACAAGCAATGATAAAACAAGTCTATCCATGTTTTAATCCTCCCTATTTTTTTAATTGTTTATGAATTCTATTCATAGCTGAAATAATGGCTTTAATTGTAGCTGTTGTAATATTTGGATGTACCCCTACTCCATATTCTTGAACAGCACTTCCTTTAACTCTTAAATAAACATAAGCAGCTGCTTTTGAACTAGATCCTGATGATAATGAATGTTCACTATAATCTAAGAAATGTGTATAAACAAAGCCATTTTCATTAAATGCATCTTTAACAGCATCGATTGGTCCATTACCATAACCAACAATCGTTCTTATTTCTCCATGATCTTTTAAAGTAATTTCTGCTTTTCTTTCAAATTCAGAATCATCTTCAGAAATATCAATTAATTTTTGTTTAATAAATTCATATGGTTCTTTAATATCTACATATTGTTCAATAAATGTATCGTAAACTCTTTCTGGTGAAACTTCTCCTTCTTCTTCAGAAATATCTTGAATCACTTTTGCAAAGTCTACTTGTAATCCTTTTGGTAAATGATAACCATACATGCTTTCCATAACATAAGCAACGCCACCTTTACCAGATTGTGAATTAATACGAACAATTGGTTCATATTGTCTACCTAAATCACTTGGATCAATTGGTAAATATGGAACTTCCCACATTTTCGAATTTCTTTCTCTTAAAGCATGCATTCCTTTATTGATTGCATCTTGATGACTTCCAGAGAAAGCTGTAAAGACTAATTGTCCAACATATGGATGTCTTGGTGGAATATCCATTTTTGTACATTTTTCATAAACATGTTTAATATCATTAATATTATCTAATTCTAATTGTGGATCAACTCCATGAGTGAACATATTTAAAGCAACAGTCACAACATCAACATTTCCTGTTCTTTCACCATTACCAAATAACGTTCCTTCAACACGATCAGCACCCGCTAATAAAGCAAGTTCAGTTGAAGCAATTCCACAACCTCTATCATTATGAGGATGAACAGAAACAATGACTCTTTCACGATCTTTGAAGTTACGACACATCCATTCGATTTGATCAGCATAAACATTTGGTGTATCCATTTCTACAGTTGAAGGTAAGTTGATAATCACTTTATTATCTTTACTTGCTCCCCATGTATCCATAACGGCTTCACATACTTCCATTGCATAATCAACTTCAGTTCCTGTAAAACTTTCTGGTGAATATTCAAGAATCACTTTTCCTTCAAATTCTTTTGATAAGTCTTTTACTAATTGAACACCATCAATTGCAATTTGTTTAATTTCATCTTTATCTTTGTTAAAGACAACGTCTCTTTGTAAGATAGAAGTTGAATTGTAAACATGGACGATAGCTTTATCTAATCCTTTTAAAGCTTCAAATGTTTTTCTAATTAAATGTTCTCTTGCTTGAGTTAATACTTGAACAGTCACATCATCAGGAATTAAATTTTCTTCAATTAATAATCTTAAGAAATCATATTCAATTTGACTTGAAGAAGGAAAACCTACTTCAATTTCTTTAAATCCTAAGTCTACTAAAAGTTGAAACATTTCCACTTTTTCTTCTATTTTCATTGGTGTAATTAATGCTTGATTTCCATCTCTTAAATCAACCGAGCACCAAATTGGTGCTTTTTCAATTGTTTTATCAGGCCAAGTACGGTCTTTTAATTTAATTGTTTCAAATCTCTTGTACTTTTCGTAATTCATTTCCATTTCCTCCTTAATACTATAAAAAAACTCCCGTCTCAAAATAGCCAATCCGGCCATTTTGAGGACGAGAGTTATATTACTTCGTGGTTCCACCTCAATTTGTGAATAAATCACTTTATCCACCTCGCTAAGTACGCTACATAATAGTTCATACTCTTACAAAATAACGGTTGCATACCGTAGCCACCTACTTAAGTTCAGCGCTCCACTCAAGGATGAGTTCAGTATTACTCAAACAATTCTTTCCACCAACCAGAATCTCTCTACGCCTTGAAATAGTACTTACTAGTTCCTATCGAAGTATTTATTTTATGGTTACTTGTAATGTTAGACTTTTTTTTTACTAAAGTCAATGTCTTTAAGTTAATTTAACTAATTTAAAATATATTATTATTTTAATAGTTTTTTATTATTTATCGAAAGCTAATTGAATTACTCTATCTAATAATTCACTATAAGAAATACCAAAATCATTCATTAATTGTGGATACATTGAAATCTTTGTAAATCCAGGTAAAGTATTAATTTCATTTAAATAGATTTGATTTGATTTCTTATCTAAGAAGAAATCAACTCTTGATAGACCATGTCCATCAACTGCTTTAAATACTCTTAAAGCATATTCACGAATCTTATCTTGAATTTCTTGATCAACTAAAGCAGGAATACATGTTTTACTTTCTTCATCTTCATATTTAGATTCAAAAGTATAGAATTCACCATGAGGCATGATTTGTCCAACACGTGAAACGATTGGATCATCATTTCCCAAAACAGCCGTTTCAAGTTCGATACAATCAACACATTCTTCAACGACAATATGACGATCATATTTTGAAGCTTCAATAAGTTTTGTCATTAAATCTTCTTTATGATCACAACGATAACATCCTACACTTGATCCAGAACGACTTGCTTTAATAAAACATGGGAATCCTAATTCTTTTTCCACTGTTTTTTCAATATCTTCAATTTCATCAAATTGTTTATTGACAACAACAAGTTTTCCATCATATCTTTTTTTAACATATAAAGATTTTACTTGTGGAATTCCTGCAGTTTCTAAAATCTTCTTTGTATAGATTTTATCCATTGATACTGCTGAAGCTAAAACACGACATCCAACATAAGGAACACCTGCTAATTCAAATAAACCTTGGATTGTTCCATCTTCTCCAAAAGCACCATGTAAAATTGGTAAAACAACATCTTGTTGTTTTAATACTCCAAAAATATCTTGAATAGCTTGAGAATTTTCTAACCAAGTATCTTGAGCCAAATCAGCTTGACCTTGATCTAATAAATACCAAGATCCATCTTGATCAATTCCTACTAATGTCACATCATAATGTTCTTTATTTAAATTATTCATTACTGATGTACAAGACATACGAGAAACAATATGTTCACTCGATTGTCCACCACAAACAACCATCAATTTTTGTTTCATAATAATCTCCTTAACGATATAATTCTAACCAATCATCTACTAAAGTAGTATCTTCATAATATCTTAAAACATGATATACATACTTACTATCTCCATAGACTGATACGTTATAATCCTTTTTACATTTCTCAGAAAAATCTATAGCATTTTGATAAGTATATTGCTTGTCTGTTTGTTCAACGTAATTCATATATCCAATACCATAATTATAAGATTGTAAAGCTAAAAATATTCCTTTTTCATCTTTTAAAGAACTTACATTTGCCTTTTCTAAACATTTAGCAAAGTATCGAATACCTACTTGAATAGAATATTCGGGATCACTAATAGCATTAGGTTTCTTTTCAAACTGTGTATTAAATTCACATTCAGATGATTGCATTGGATCATTTTCTTGTCCTCCAGATTCTTGCATCATCATTGCCTGTAATAATCCTAAATACTCTTCTATATCATTTTCCCTTGCATATTTTAGCATTAAATCTTCATAATTCAATACCTGAGTTGAAACCAATTTATTCTCTTGCTTAAATTGATTTTTTATAAGTTGAAAGAATGAAAAAGCCAATAAAAACAATAATGCTGCAAGAATTAACTGAAAGGGTCTTTTTAATCTTAATTTTTTCTTTTTTTTCATAACTTATATCTTTTCTACAATTTCTTTTAAATTCATAGAGTGGCTTCCTTTAACTAAAACCACATCATCATTCTTTAAAAATTGATCTAATTGTTCAATAACTTCTTGATTAGAAGTAAAATAATAAACATTCTCCATTTTTTCTTTTGCTTTTTGATACATATACTTTGCTTCTTTTCCAATACAAATCAAAACATCTATTTCTTTAGTAGCAACATAGTTTCCCACTTCTTCATGAAGTTGTTGACTATAACTTCCGAGTTCTAACATATCCGCTAAAATAGCAACTTTACGTTTTTTATAATTTGCGAGAACATCTATACTTGATTTCATTGAATCTACACTTGCATTATATGTTCCATCAATAATTGTTTTATGATTTTTTTCAAGAATATCCATTCTATTTTTAGTTAATTCAAACTCTTGTATACCCTTTTTAATATCTTCTAGAGAAATATCTAACTCTAATCCTACTGCAATTGCAATTAACGCATTAAAAACATTATGCTCTCCTTGAACAGGAACCCAAATTTTTTCACTTTGATCATGATAATGAACAATAAATGTACTGTGATCTTCAAATAATTCAATATCACTTGCTTGAATAGAAGCCCCTTCATTTTTTCCAACTCTTACAACATTTAAACGAGGTAAATCAACAGTCTGTAACATATCATTATCATTATTAATAATTAAAGTAGATTGATCTTTCATACCATCTGTAATTTCTAACTTTGCTTTTAAAATATTTTCACGACTTCCTAGTTCACCAATATGTGCTGTTCCAACATTGGTAATACATGAGACATCAGGATGAGCAATCATAGATAATCTTGACATTTCATTTAAATGATTCATCCCCATTTCTAAGACCATGACTTCTTCGTCTTGATATCTTAAAATGGTTAATGGTAGACCTATTTCATTATTATAATTACCTTCTGTTTTTAAAGTTTTATATTTTTGTTTAACAACACTATAGACCATATCACGTGTACTTGTTTTTCCAACACTTCCTGTAACTCCCACAACCTTTACAGGGCGATGACTTCTTAAATAAATGGCCATATCTTTTAAAGCTTGATAAGTATCTTCTACTTTAATCACAATTTTATCTGGATAACTTACATCTTTAGCAGTAATAATTGCTGTTGCTCCTGTTTGAAAAGCACTTTCAATAAAATCATGTCCATCAAATCTTTCACCTTTTAAAGGAATATACATTCCTCCATTTTTCATTTGTCTACTATCTTGACTAAAGAAACAAATATCATCTTCTTTATTTCCAGAAACTAAAATACCTTTTGTTGCCTCTAATATTTCATATACTTTCATATTATTCTCCTATGCATCTTGTAAATTTTCAAATTCTTGTGCTGTATTTTCATTTAAAGCTTTATATTGCCCTTTAATATTGAAAACAATATATTTGACTCCGCTTTCTTGAACATATCCTTTGGTAAATAAATCAGATCCTAAAACTTGTAAATCTGATACAACGATATTCTTAAATAAAATCTGATCATCTTTCCCATTTAAACTCATCATTTTAAGTTGGGTTCCTGTCGCATAGACAATTTTATTATTGACTAAAGCAATGGCTCTATTTTCTACTTTTTTGATTGTTTCTTGTTTTAATGTTTCTTTATTGATTTTTATAATTTGTGAATTATCAGTAAGATATAAATCTTTGTTATCAAGAGCGAATGTACATTGTTTTTCATAGAGTGTTTCTATATTTTCACCTGTAATTGTCATTCTTTTTAAAGCATATTGTTCATCATTTTTAGCTAAATAATAAATATATTTTCCATCTATTGTAATATCATAAGATGTTTCATCATTTAATTTTTGATTTGTTTGATCATCCAATGAATAACGATATAAACTTTCATGATCTTGATCTAATTGATAATAAATAACATGATTTTTTATAATTGGATAATACACATTTTCTAATATTTGGGTCGTTGTTTTTGTCTTTAAATCATAAGCTTGATAATTATATTGAGAATCACAATAATAAAGAACATGATTTTCAATACTTAAATAGCCCACACAATCGTCTATCAATACTTCACTTGTTTCTAATTCATCTAAATCGCTTACTAAAAGTTGATTATTGATAACATAATAAAGATGTTGATTATCTTTTAGATATTGTCCACCTGCTTGATTATTAGCAGAAACATTATACGTGCTCACTTTGCCTTCTAAGACATAATTTTTTTCTTGACTTGACATTGATTGTAAAGGATGACTTGTCATATAACTTCCTAGAAAAACAGCTGATAAACATAAAACAGCTGAAAGTATCCAAAGAATTGGCTTTTTCCAATATCCTTTATAAGGATCTTCTTCCACTACTTCTTCTTGTGTTTGTCTCATTCCACAAGCTGGACAGACTTCTTCATTTTCAGTTAATGGTAACTGACAACGAATACAAACTTTTTTTATTGGTTTTAACTGTTTTCCACATTGAGGACAAAACAGCATATCATCTTCAACATATGTTCCACATTGACTACAATACATTCTTATCACTCCTAGTGACCTTATTCTACCACAGTCATAAAATAAAAAGAATGACTAAATTGTCATTCTCCAATTGATGTATACATTCCTTCACTATTTCCAATAAAATAATGTTGACTATAATCATTGTCATAGGCATAAAAAACAACATATTGACCGGCAACAAAATAATCTCTTGCATCATCGTAAATAGCATATTGCTCATCTCCTACATATGCATCCAATTGATCATCCAAGCTTTCTACATAAGCAATATCTTGTTGATTTGCTTCATCTCTTGCGAGTGCAAAACGATAAATATTATCAACTTCTTTAAGTTCTTTTCCCTCTTGTGTATCTAAATCAACATAATAGATTCCTTGATAAGTACGATAATATAATAAACCATTAGAAAAATAACAATCATCATAACTATCAACATCTTTTTTCAAAACATTTCCATTAAAATCAATTAATTGATTTTTATAATTTAAATTTTCATATAAAATACGTTTGTTTTGATCATCAATACTAAAATGATTTACATTCTCTTTGATCTTTTTATTAGCTACTTTATTCATTTGATCATCTATCGTTAAACAATATAAATTATCATTTTGAATATAGAAAATAGATTGATCAAGAACATAACAATCATAAGTATCATTTAATAAAGTCTTTTTATTATTTTGATGATCTGCAAAAATCAAATCTCCATATTGTAAATAGAAATAACCTCGATCATCTACATAAAGATGATCACAACTTCCATCTTCTAAAACTTCTTTATTTTCAAGTGTTGAATCATATTTAAGAAGTTGATCTCCTGTTGCTAGATAGAGATGATTTTGATAAATATAAACTCCACCACTATTGTTTTGGAAATTATAATTATAATCACTGCGTGATGTATCTTGTTGAATGTTAAAGTCTGTTAATGAACTATTTCCACTATCATCAAAAGATGTCGTCTCACCTGTTTCTAAACTATCTCCTATGATTCCAATAATTGCTCCTGCAATCGGAATAATTAAATTAAAGGCAACAATAATTCCTATAATTATCTTAACAATTCGTTTATTTTTTCTTACATTTGGATGATTAAACGTTTTTTTATTTTTTTGAATGGGTACATACTTATTCAAATCTTTAAAAGGCTTTTTATAATCATATGCATTCTTTTTATAATCATAACTTTCAGAAACTGTATGATAATTATGACTTGCTTCACTATGTACACTTGTATCAGGGGTTACTTTTTTTATTGGCTCAGACTTACGATAAATTGTAGGACTTCCACAATTAGAACAATATTCTTGATAAGGATAAATAAGTTTTGAACAGACTGGACACGTTGTTTTCCCAATTTGTTTATGTCCACATAAATGACATTCAATGCTATTTCCTATTTCTGCTCCACAATATTTACATTTCATATTCCCACTCCTTTTTTCAATCATAACATAAAAAAGACCGCTTGGGTCTTTTAAGATAATTTTTTATATAAATGATTGCCGATTGTTTGAATAATTTGTACAAAGATAATTAAGATGATACTTGTAACAACAAGATAAGGAATCTTATAAGCTTGATAGCCATAACGAATAGCAATATCTCCAAGTCCTCCTGCCCCTAAGGCACCACCCATTGCACTATAACCAATAATACTAATCATTGTAAGCGTAATTCCTGATAAAATAGCAGGAATTGCTTCTTTTAAATAAATACGATAAATGATTTGAAAATCACTAGCTCCAAATGATTTAGCTGCTTCAATTAACCCAACATCAACACTTCTTAATGCACTTTCAATGACTCTAGCAACAAAAGGAATAGCTGAAATTGTAAGTGGCACAAGAGCTGCTGTCGTTCCAATCGCTTTACCAGCAATTAATCTTGTAAGTGGAATCACAATGACCATTAAAATAACAAATGGGAAACTTCTAAAAATATTAACAAGAATATCTAAAATTGTATAAACGACCTTATTTGGTTTTAATCCATCCGGTGCAGTGAGTGTTAAAATAATTGCTGGAACAAAACCTAAAATAACAGCAAAGAAAGTTGATCCAATGACCATATATAACGTTTCATACGTTGCTTTTAAAATAACATCACTCATACAATTTCCTCCCATGTAATTTTTTCTTGATCTAAATAATTTCCTACTGCTTGTAGATCTTTTTCATCAATATTGATAATAAGGCTTCCCATCATGGAACCTCTAAAGTTTTCAAGTTTTCCTTGGCAAATATCAAAGTTGATATCAAGTGTTCTAGCAAGTTGTGTAATCGTATGTGATTTGGAATTATTATTTGTAAAGAATAATTTAATATTTTTACCAGTTTGTGGCAGAATTTCAATATCATCGCCCACAAATTTTTGAATTTCTTGATTTGGTGCCACAAAAAGTTCTTCCGGTTTGCCCACTGATAAAACACGTCCATCTTTAAGAAAAGCGACTTTATTACAGATTTGTTTAATAACTTCCATTTGATGTGTGACAACTACAATCGTAATATTCATCTCTTTGTTGATTTTTAATAATAGACTTAAGATATCTCTTGTAATTTGTGGATCTAATGCTGATGTAGCTTCATCACATAAAAGAATTTCGGGATTTAAAACAAGTGCTCGAGCAATCGCTACTCTTTGTTTTTGTCCTCCACTTAATTGACGAGGATAAGCTTGACTTTTTTCTTCTAATCCCACCAATTTCAAAAGTTTTTCAATTCTCTGTTTATTTTCTAAACTATGAGGATCTTGTTTCCAAAACTTTAATGGTAAAGCAATATTATCATAAACATTTAATCTATTTAAAAGATTAAAGTTTTGAAAGATCATACCCATTTCTTTTTGAATATTACTCATTTGTTTTTTATTTAAAGATGAAATTGCTTGTCCATCAACAATCACTTCTCCTTTTTGAAAATTCTCTAGACCATTGAAACAACGTAGCAATGTTGACTTACCTGCTCCACTTTGTCCAATGATTCCAAAAATATCTCCTTTTTCTATCTTAAAAGAAATATCTTTGAGCACTTCTAAAGAGCCATAACTTTTATACAAATTTTTTATTTCAATCATAAACCTCTTCCTCTCAACCAAAAAAACATTTTCCTATATGGCAATATCCTTGGGGATTCTTTTCTAAATATTTTTGATGATATTCCTCTGCTTCATAGAAATTATCGAGTGGTTGTATCTCAACAACCACTTTTTCTTGATAATTTTTTTGAATTTCATTTGTTTTATTTTGAATAATTTCTAAGTCACTTTCATTTGTATAATAAATACCTGTACGATAAGAAATACCTTCATCTTCACCTTGTTTATTTAAAGAAGTAGGATCAATTATTTTATAATAATCATCCAATATTTGATTTAAACTTCGAAGACTTTCATCATATTCAATTTTTACCGTTTCAACATGTCCTGTTTTTTCCGCTTTAACATCTTCATATTTTGGATTTTCAGTATGCCCATTAGCATAACCTACTGTTGTTTTTATAATTCCATCAAATTGATCAAAATATTTTTGAACGCCCCAAAAGCATCCTCCAGCTAAATAAATAACACTCATTTTAAATCTCCTTATTTTGTAGGATCTGTAAAGACAGCTTGAACAGAACCTTTATATTTTTTGATATAATTTTTCACTTTTTTAGATTGTAATGCTTTCTTTAAAGCTTTTGCTTTAGCTGTATTTTCATTTCCTTCTTTAACTACTAAGTAATTGATATAAGGTTGTGCTTCTTCATCTGTAAAACTTTCTGTTAATAAAACGTTTGTGCTATCTCCTAAATTATGTTCTAATGCATAGTTACCATTAATAACTGCAACATCTACATCTGGTAAGTTGTTTGGTAAATTGGCTGCTTCTAATTCTTCAATTTTATAATTATGTGGATTTGCTGTAATACTTGATGCTGTATAAAGTGTATCATCGTTTAATTCAATTAAGTTATTTTTAGCAAGTAAAGCAAGTGCTCTTGATTCATTTGAACCATCGTTTGGTACAGCAATTGTAGCTCCATCTTTTAAATCATCTAATGATTTTAAGTTTTCTGAATAGAGAGCCATTGCTTCATAATGAATACCGGCTACGGCTTTTAAATGTAATTTTCTTTCTTTATTTTGTTCTTTTAAATACGCTAATGTTTGGAAATAGTTAGCATCTAAATCTCCATCTTCTAATGAAGTATTAGGTGTTACATAATCTGTAAATTCAGTCACTTCTAATGTATAACCTTCTTTTTCTAACTCATCTTTAACGACATCATTTAAGATCTCCGCATGCGGTATAGCTGTTGCTCCTATTTTAATTGTTTTATCATCGTTTGATGATCCATTAGCACATCCTGCAATTGATAATGCGAATGCTGCTGATAATAATAATTTTAATCCCTTTTTCATTTTTCTTTTCCCCTTTTTCTTTTATTACAATACAACAAACAAAAAACTCGTCCTTTATACAAAGGACGAGTTACCTCGCGTTACCACCTTAATTTAAAATAACCTCACGATTATTTCCTCATCGAGTACCATCATACTCTATCACTTTAACGGGTGAATCCGTCATAGCCTAACCAACTTGGCTCGGTATGCAACTCCAAGGCCATTTTCATTTATCTTCCATGTTTCTTTTCCACCAACCAAGAACTCTCTAGGCATTTTCAATAAATTACTTTCCTTTTCAATGTCTTTTTGTATTGTTGCTATCATAGTATACCTCTATGAATTAGATGTCAATAGTTTTTATTCATTTTCATCTTTTTCTACATAATTTACATCAATAACATCGTCACTCCCATTACGGTAAGCTTGACCTGATTGATAAGCCGCTTTTTTCTCTGCGATTTCTTTTTCAATTCTTTCATTATATTCTTTCAATTGTTTTTCATATAAGTATCTTCTAATAAAAGAATAAATCACAAGAATAGCAATAATGATCCATGTAATAGGACTGAATAATAAATTTAATAATAAACTTAAAACTAAAATAACAACTGCAATAACTAAAATAATTTGATAAATTGGCATTTTTTTACTCCTATTTAGAAAAATTAAATAATTCCTTCACTTCTACTTTCAAACCATCCGCTAATTTTGAAATAGCTTTTAAAGAAATATTTCTCGTACCTCTTTCAACATCTGAAATATAATTTTTAGATAATCCTGAACGAAATGAAAGTTCTTCTTGAGAGATATGTGCTCTCACTCTTAATTCTTTAATTCGTAAACCAAATAAAATGTGAATATCTTTATTCATTTTGCATTTGCATTAATTGTGCTGCTTGTTCACTTAATTTTTTAAAACGATGATGCAATCCCGATTTACTAATCGTCAGACCTGTTTCATCTTGATAAGCATTACACAATTCATTTAATGTATAATCTGGATATTTTTTACGAATCAAAGCAACAGTTCTTGTTTTTTCATCAAGCATATCAAGTCCCATAAACATCTCAATAATACTGATATCTTCTAATTGTTTATTAGAAGAAGCCATTGATTTGACCTCATTAGCAATATCACAGTTATTCCATCTGTTTACAGTATTTGACATACTTCGATCAATACGAGTACTTTCAAAGTTCATCACCGATTGGCTCGCACCAATGGCTCTTAAAAAGTCTCCTATCTTCTCTGCCGATTTTAAATATATAACATATTTGTTTCTTCTTTTTGTCATTTTGGCATTTAAATGAAAATAATTCATTAATTCTTGAATAAATAACGCATATTCTTCTTCATCAACAGATAACTCTAAATGATAATTCGATGTTTCTGGGTTATTGACAGATCCTCCAGATAAAAAGATACCCGCTAAAAATGCTCTTTTACAACATTCTTTTTGAATTATTTTTTTATCAGGAAGTGTATGGAAACCTAATCCATTCATTAAACCTAAATCATCTAAGATTTCTCTTGCTTTTGAGACTTTAAGAATATAGACATTATTTTTTTGTAATTTCATTTTTCTAGAAACAAGAAACTCTATATGAGGATGATACACTTCTTTTAACATTTTATGAACTTTAGATGCTATTTTTGCATTTTCTGTTCTTATTGTAAGTAATAAACCTTGATTTGATAAAGAAAGTGTTCCATTGACTTTAATAATTGCTGATAAAATAGCTTTTTGACAACAAATATCAAAATCATTAAAAACAACTTCCTCTTTAACTTGTCTAGCAAATGATACTTTCATTAATGAACAGCATCCCTATGTAGACGATGAACATGATACTTTTGACTATAGTGATCTGCAAAATAATTTGTTAAGCTCACTGAACGATGTTGTCCACCAGTACATCCAATACCAATGACAACATGCGTCTTTCCTTCTTTATCATATTCTTCTAATAAATAATCTAATAAATCTGTCATTTTTTGAATAAAGACTTGGGTTTCAGGTTTATCTATTACATAATCATAAACTTCTTTATCGTTTCCAGTAAGATTTCTAAGTTCCTCTATATAGAAAGGATTTGGTAAAAAACGCACATCAAAAAGTAAATCTGCATCTTTAGGTATACCATGTTTATATCCAAAGGATACAAAACTTATTCTAAATGGATCTATAGATTGGTGATTAAATTGGTTTTCTAATAACTGTTGGAACTTATTTCCTTTTAGATTTGTTGTATCAATAACCATATTTGCTTCTTTAGAAATAGGTCTTGCTAATTTTCTTTCATATCCAATAGCTTCTACAAGTGTAGCGGCTTTATTAGAAATCAAAATAGGATGTGTTCTCCTTGTTTCTTTATATCTTTTTAAAATAATATTATCATCACAGTCCAAGAAAATAACCGACACATTTAGCCAATCTACATTATTTAAAAAACGAATGGCTTTTGGCGCATCAGCTAAACTTACTGCCATTGCTATTCTTTGATAATTCGTATTATCCTTTAAAAATTCTGAAAATGCTCCTAATAAAGCAATGGGATAATTATCAATACAACAATAAGCCATATTTTCAAAAGCGGCCATCGCTGTTGTTTTTCCAGCACCTGACATACCTGTAACAATGACAATCTCAATTTTATCCATAATACCTCTCCTTTCTATTTTTCGTATCTATTCTATCAAAATTCATCTATAAATAAAAGCCAGATGTAACCATCTGAACTTTTATTTTAATGAAGCAATGTATTGTCCAGCAATAGCACCATCATTTGTAGCCGTAACAACCTGTCTTAATTGTTTATTTCTTACATCTCCTGCTACAAAGATTCCTTTAACAGCTGTTTCCATATTTTCATTTGCATCTATATAACCTGCTGAATTGACAATTCCTAATGATTTTGCACATTGTGTCATAGGATCCAAACCAATAAATGGGAAAATACCATTGACCATTAATTCTTCTTTTTCACCTGTCTCACTATTTTCTAAAACAAGACCTTTTACTTTGTTATCTTCTTCTAAAATCTCAGCTGGTTTTCTTTTAAAATGAACTTCAATATTTTCACTTTTTAATAAACGATCTTGAATAATTTTATCAGCTCTAAAAACATCTCGTCTTACAATTAAATGTACTTTTTTACATAATGTTGCAAGATACATTGCTTCTTCAAGCGCTGAATTTCCACCACCGATAACAGCAACTTCTTGATTTTTAAAGAAAGGACCATCACAGACAGCACAATAAGAAATTCCACGTCCAACAAGTTCATTTTCTTTTTCAAGATTCATTTGTCTTTCTTTTGTACCTGTCGCAATTAAAACATATTTTGTTTGATATGTTTGTTTAGCAGTGACAACTTCTTTGTAATCTCCGTAATCTTTAATATCTAAAACTTCACCATATTCCATTTTTGCTCCAAAACTCAAGGCACTTTCATACATTGTAAAAGCAATTTCTGGGCCTGGTGTTGGTTTAAGTCCAGGATAGTTTTCAATTTGGGCAGTAACATTTAATTTACCACCTGGAGCTGCACTATCAAATATTAAAACATCTAATCCCGCACGACTCGCATATAAACAAGCACTTAACCCCGCAGGTCCAGCACCAATAATTATTAAATCTAACATTTTTCTTTCTCCTTTATATAATTTATAAATTCTTGATAATCATTAATTAACAAATCTGGATGTTCTTTTTCTATAAGAGCATATCCTTTAGGTGACCATTTCACTCCTACTGTTTTAATTCCCGCATTTTTACCCGCTTGAATATCAGTTACATTATCACCTACATAATAACCTTCTTGACAATTTAATTTTTTTAATGCACACAATATTCCTTCAGGATCAGGTTTTGAACGTTTCACATCATTTTCTCCAATGATGACATCAAAATAGGGTGTTATATTAAATAAATCCAATCCTAATATAGCTGCTTCTTTATATTTTGTTGTAACTACAGCTAGAGGAAAGTCTTGTGCTTTTAAATATTTTAACATTTCTTCAACATATGGATAAATTGTGACATAATCTTCATGATGTGCATGATTATATTCTCGATAATATTGAATTAATTCATCCACTTGATCTTCTTCTACATATCGACTAAAGGTATTTTTTAAAGAAGGCCCTAGAAATGAAAGCAGTTCTTCTTCACTTAAAGTATAACCTGGTTTATATTTTTTAAATGTGTGTATAAATGATTTTTTTATTAATAAATTTGTATTTAAGAGTGTTCCATCTAAATCAAAAATAATTGCTTTTTTCATACTTTTCTCCTTAATGTAAATTATTATATCTATTTTACAAAAAAAAGATAGTCTTATGCACTATCTTTCCTCCAATACATCTTGTCCTTTAAAATGACAATAAATAAATCCTATTAAACCAACAATAACAAATACAATAGAAACAAGTTGTGCTGTTTTTAATCCAAAAACATATAAACTATCTGTTCTAAATGCTTCTATGAAAAAACGAATAACTCCATACCAAATAAAATAAGTAAAAAACTGAATTCCTTGTTTTTGTTGGTACTTTCTAATAATAAAGAAAATAATTAAAAAACCAATCACACATCCTAAGGATTCATATAAAAATGTAGGTTGATAATATTGACCATGAATATACATTTTATCAATGATAAACTGTGGTAAATGAAGTGCTTTTAAGAAACTTAAATCAACTGCACTTCCATAAGCTTCTTGATTAAAGAAGTTTCCCCATCTCCCACATGCTTGGGCAATAAGGACACCTGGCATGATGGCATCCCCCGCAACAAGAAATGAAATATTTCTTTTTTTAAAGAAGAAATAACTATAAATAAGTCCTGTGATAACTCCTCCTTGAATAGCAAGTCCTCCATGATTGATCATAATGATTTCCATCGGATTATTGGCATACAATTCATTCCACATAAAAATCACATACCAAATTCTAGCACCAATGATTCCTACAAATAATAAACCAAAAACATAATCAGAAAGTATTTCTTTTGAATAACCTAATTTTTTAAAATGATATTGCCCTAAAAAATAAGCAATTGCTGCACCTGTCAATATACAAACTGCATACCATTGTATAGAAAGTGGTCCAATTTCTATAAAGGTATTAAAACTTGGGAAGAATCTCATTGTTCTTGTTTATTATGATCAATATTTTTAAGAATACGTTCAACAAATTCTTTACTTGAATCAATACCTACGTCACGTAAACGCATATTCATAACTGCCGCTTCAATAATAACCGACATACTACGACCACTTGATACAGGAACAACTATTTTAGGAATTTTAATTCCTAAAACATCTTCTGAAATATCATTTTCTTCAACCCCTACACGTGTATATTCACGTGATGGTACCCAACGTTCTAGCTGAATCACCAAATCAACATCATTTCTATCTAAAATAGCAGAAATACCAAACATCTTAGAAACATCAATAACCCCAATTCCTCTAATTTCTAATAAATTAGCAAGAACAGCAGGTGCTTTACCAACGATTTTTTGTCCTATACGATAAAGTTCTACAGCATCATCAGCAACTAATAAATGGCCTCTTTTAACAAGTTCTAAAGCAATTTCTGATTTACCGATTCCACTATCCCCTTTAATAATGACACCTTTACCATGAATATTTAGAAAAACACCATGCATTAATGTTTCTCTTGCAAGTTTTTCTTCTAAGGTATTCATAAGTTCACTTGATACAACGCCTGTAATCATTTCTGTTTGAAAAATTGGAAAGTTTCTTTCATCAGCAATATTTTTTAATACTTCAGGACAAGGATGTCCTTTACAAATTACAATACAAGGTACTTCTTCATTAATTAAACACGGAAAGATTTCTTTTTGTCTTTCTTCTGTCATCTCAGCAATAAAAGCCATTTCTTTATCACCAAAGACAATAATTCTTCTAAAGTCACTATGTTTGAAGAATCCTGCTAATTCAAAACCTGGTCGATTGATTTCACCAGTTAAAATAACTCTTTTTAAAGATTCTTCATTTCCTGTAACTTGTTGATAATTTTTATTATTCCCTAATAATTTTTCTACTGTAATTGATTTCATCTTTTTTCTCCTTAAAGCATTGATTTTAAGAACTGACCTGTATAACTTTTTTCACACTTTGCTACTTTTTCTGGAGTACCTGTAACAACAATTGTTCCTCCTCCAGCTCCACCTTCAGGTCCTAAATCAATGATATGATCTGCTACTTTAATAACATCTAAATTATGTTCAATAACAATAATTGTATCTCCTTGATCAACAATACGTTGTAAAACATCGATAAGTCTTGCAACATCATGACTGTGTAATCCAGTTGTTGGTTCATCAAGAATATAAACAGTTTTTCCTGTTGACTTCTTTTGTAATTCACTTGCAAGTTTAACTCTTTGAGCTTCTCCACCAGAAAGAGTTGTTGCACTTTGACCAAGTTTAATATAACCAAGACCAACATCATAAAGTGTTTGGATCTTATTTCTAATTTTTGGTAAATTATCAAAGAAATCTACCGCTTCTTCTACTGTCATTTCTAAAACATCATAAATATTTTTATCTTTATAAGTCACTTGTAAAGTTTCTTCATTATATCGTTTACCTTCACATTGTTCGCAAGGAACGTAGACATCTGGTAAAAAGTGCATTGAAATTTTCTTTAGTCCATCACCTTGACACGCTTCACAACGACCACCTTTAACGTTAAATGAGAATCTTCCTTTATCATAACCTCTCATTTTCGCTTCATTTGTTTGTGCAAATAAATCACGAATATCATCGAAGACACCTGTATAAGTTACTGGATTTGAACGTGGTGTTCTTCCAATTGGATCTTGTGAAACTTCTATGACTTTATCAATATTTTCAATTCCTAAGATTTCTTTATGTAAACCTGGTCTCTCTTTTGATTGATAAACATATCTCATTAATGATTTTCCTAAAATATCATTCACTAATGTTGATTTACCACTTCCTGATACTCCTGTAACGACATTGAATTTACCAAGAGGAAATTTAACATTAATATTCTTTAAATTGTGTTCCTTAGCCCCTTTGACTTCAATAAATAAGCCATTCCCTTTACGTCGTTTTTGAGGAACTTCAATCTTTCTATTTCCAGATAAATATTGTCCTGTAATAGAATCTTTACAATTCATAACTTCTTCTGGTGTCCCTGCACAAATGACTTGTCCACCATGAACACCAGCTCCTGGACCAATATCAACAATAAAATCTGAAGCTCTCATTGTATCTTCATCATGTTCAACAACGAGAACGCTATTTCCCAAATCTCTAATATCTTGTAAAGATTTAATAAGCTTTTCATTATCTCTTTGATGTAAACCAATAGATGGTTCATCTAAAACATATAATACTCCCGTAAGACGTGTTCCAATTTGAGTTGCTAGACGGATACGTTGAGCTTCTCCACCAGATAATCCTCCTGCACGTCTAGCAAGTGTTAAGTAACCAAGACCAACATTATTTAAGAATGTAAGACGATCATTGATTTCTTTAACAACTAATCGAGCAATATTCATTTCATAGTCTGTTAATTTTATATTTTGAATAAAATGTAAAGCATCTTCAATTGATTGTTCTGTAAATTCAGCAATATTTAAACCACCGACTCTTACAGAAAGAACTTGATCATTAAGTCTTCTTCCCTTACATGTAGGACAAGTATGTTCTGACATAAAGGATGCATACCATTCTTTTGACCATTTTGAAGTTGTTTCTTCATATCTTCTTGCAATTAATGTTCTCACACCTTCAATAAATTTTGTTGTACGTGAGACATTTCCACTATCTGATACGATTTCATAACTAATAGGTTCTCTCGAACCATCAAGAATATAACTTAATTCTTGTTTTGTAAAATCTTTTAATGGTTTATCTAAATCTATTTTATATTTCTTACAAAGAACTAAAAATCTTTGCCATTCAATACGATTTGTTCCGACTGCTGTTTTAAAATAACGAAGTCCACCTTCATTAATTGATTTACTCCAATCTGGAATCAATAAATCAACATCCACTTCATTTTTAATCCCTAATCCACGACAATCCGGACAAGCTCCTAATGGATTATTAAATGAAAATAAGCGTGGTTCTAATTTAGGAACAGAAAAACCACAAATTGGACAAGCAAGATGTTCACTAAAAAGTTCTTCTGTTTTTGTTGTTAAGTTTTGAACAATGACTTCTCCACCCGTTAGTTTCAAACCGACTTCTAAAGAATCTACTAAACGACTACGATAACCTTCTTTTTTGATAATACGATCAATAACGACATCAATATCATGTTTTTTATTTTTATCAAGTTCGATTTCTTCATCCAACATGTAATTTTGTCCATCAACAACCACACGTAAATAACCATCTTTTAATAAGTCCGCAAAATAATCTTTAAAAGTTCCTTTCTTTCTTTTAACAACTCTTGCGACAACCATTAAACGATCGCCATCAGCGTATTGGTCAATCGTATCTGCCATTTGTTTAATTGTTTGACTTTCAATAACAACATCATGTTTAGGACAATAAGCTTTTCCTACACGTGCATATAACAATCTTAAATAATCATAGATTTCTGTAACTGTTCCTACAGTTGAGCGTGGATTGTTAGAAGTTGTTTTTTGATCAATTGCAATAGCAGGTGATAAACCTTCAATCGCATCAACATCTGGTTTTTCCATATTGCCTAAAAACTGTCTTGCATAAGCACTTAGTGATTCTACATATCTTCTTTGTCCTTCAGCATAAATTGTATCAAAAGCTAAAGATGTTTTCCCTGAACCAGAAAGACCTGTCATAATAACAAGTTTATTTTTAGGAATATCGATATTAATGTTTTTTAAATTATTTTCTCTTGCTCCTCGAATAATTAATTTATTTTCCATCTTTTCTTCCTTTCAATAATTGAATAACACTTTCTTTGTCATGCCCTCTCATTTGTAAATCATAGGCCCAATCAAGTAATTCTTTAAAATCTTGATTAGGTTTAAATCCTAATTCTATTAAGAGTTTACCATCCACAAAAGGTTTTAATGCATGATTTCCACATCTTGAAACCTTTTCTTCAACATAAGTATCTAATGTTGAAATTGTTTCTGGACGATTTGCAAGTCGTCCTAACTTATCACATTTCGACATACATACTAAATCGTTTAAAGGAAAAATTCCTTCTATTCCTTTTAATAATTTATAGTAACTATAATCTTTGCTTTGATTTCTTACCATATTCATCAAATGCATATGATAATAGATCATTGTACGAATATATTTCTTCATTTTTTTATTTGTAAAAAAATGACTAAAATATTGATTAAAAACTTTTACACCACTTTCATTATGCCCTGGTGCTTTTCCTTCAGGAGTTGTTACTAATGGTTTTCCTATATCATGAAGTAAAGCACTCCACATGAAAGCAAGTGGCCAACTTGTTTTATCTTTACATAAAGCAGCTAAGTCAACAACTAATAAAGTATGATTCATCACATTTCCTTCAGGATGAAAATCTAATCTTTGAGGACATGTTGCTAATGTTTCTAAAGGACGAATAAGAGCATTGAGTTCTAATAAGAATTTTAAACCCATTGATGGATGTGAAGACATCAATAACTTATTATATTCTTGTTGAATTCGTTCTAAAGATAAATATTGTAAAACTCCTTCATTGACCATTTTTTGACAAATCTCTTTTGTTTTTAAATCCACTTGAAATTCAAAACGAGCCATAAATTGAGCTAATCTTAATACTCTTAAAGGATCTTCATAAAATGTTTTTTCATCAACCATTTTTAAACATTTATTTTTAATATCTTCTTGTCCTTGATAATAATCTATCAGCTTTTCATTTTGATAATCATACATCATTGCATTGATTGTAAAATCTCTTCTACGACATGCTATTTTCATATCTAAATTTTTATGAACTTCTACCTCAAATTCTCGATGTGTTTGTCCTTTTTTTCTTTCAATACGAGGTAAAGCAAAATCAAAATTTGGTAAACAATCCAATTTTAAAATACCAAAACTTTTACCTACCTCGTTTACTTTTCCATATTGAGATAAAATATCAATAATCTCATCTATTTCTAGATCATAGATTTCTACATCTACATCATGGTAATCTACCTTTTGATACATCACCATATCTCTAACAATACCACCTACAAGATAAACTCGACCCTTTTTAGATAAAGAATCTAAAACACTTTTTTCTAAATGATTAAACTCAAACTTCACCTTGCAACTCCAACATCATATCTCTAAGTTCCATTGCTCTTTCAAAATCAAGTGCTTTTGCTGCTTCTTTCATTTGTTTTTCAAGTTCTTTAATAAGTGTTTCTTTATCTTTCTTCTTCGCTTTCTTACCTTTTTTAACAAGAGAAATGGCTTCATCCACATTTTCTTGTCCATGGATAGCTTCTCTAATTTCCTTTTTGATTGTTTGAGGAATAATACCATGTTCCTTATTATATTTTTCTTGTATTTCACGACGTCTTGCTGTTTCATCAATGGCCTTTTGCATAGAATCAGTAATTTTATCACCATACATAATAACTTTACCATGACTATTTCTAGCAGCACGTCCAATAGTTTGAATCAATGATCTTTCCGATCTTAAAAAACCTTCCTTATCAGCATCTAAAATACAAACAAGAGAAACTTCTGGTAAGTCTAATCCTTCTCTTAACAAGTTGATACCCACTAAAACATCATATTTTCCAAGACGTAGATCTCTTAAAATTTCTGTTCTTTCTAATGTTTTAGTATCACTATGCAAATAAGCAACTTTTAACCCAAGTTCTACAAGATAAGCACTGAGGTCTTCTGCCATTCTTTTAGTAAGTGTGGTAATCAATACACGTTCATTTTTTTCAATACGTTGATGAATTTCATCAATAATATCATCTACTTGACCATCAATAGGTCTTACTTCTATGATTGGATCTAATAGCCCTGTTGGTCTAATAATTTGTTCAACAACTTGATGATGAACCTTATCTAGTTCATAATCACCTGGCGTTGCAGAAACAAAGATAGCTTGATGAATCAAATCTTCAAACTCTTCAAAAACAAGTGGTCTATTATCCAAAGCACTTGGAAGTCTAAAACCATATTCTACTAATGTTTCTTTACGAGAACGATCCCCATTATACATTCCTCTAATTTGTGGAAGCATAACATGACTTTCATCTACGACAAGTAAAAAATCTTTAGGAAAATAATCAATCAATGTATAAGGTCTTTGACCTGCTTTTCGTCCATCGATATGTCGTGAATAATTTTCAATTCCTGGACACATTCCCACTTCTCTTAACATTTCTACGTCATGTCTCGTTCTTTGATCAAGACGTTCATACTCTAATAGCTTTGTTTCATCTTTAAAATACTGTAATCGTTCTTCTAATTCCTTAGAAATCGTATCACAAGCTTTTAACATTTGTTCCTTTTTCGTTACATATCCATAAGCAGGATAAATAGTATACGTATTATAAGAACCTAAAATATGTCCTGTAAGGGGATCTACTTCACAAATACGTTCTACTGTATCTCCAAATAATTCAATACGAATCAAATAACTTTCACTATGTCCTGGAACAATTTCAATAACATCACCACGAACTCTAAAAGTTCCTTTAGTTTGTTCAATATCATTTCTTTGATATTGACGATCGACTAAAAATGTCAATAATTCTCTACGATCAATATCTTGATCAACACGTAATGAGAAAATCATTTCTTTATACTGTTCAGGATTTCCAAGTCCATAAATAGAAGCAACAGAAGCAACAACAATGACATCTTCTCTTTCAATAAGTGAATTCATTGCTGCTGAACGCAACATTTCAATTTCATAATTTGTTTTTGCATTTTTATCAATATAGAGATCTCTACCTGGAATATAAGCTTCTGGTTGATAAAAATCGAAGTTTGAAATAAAGTACTCTACTCTATTTTCAGGAAAAAATTCTTTTAACTCTGAATATAATTGTCCTGCTAATGTTTTATTATGTGCTAAAACCAACGTTGGTTTATTATATTCTTTGATAACATTAGCAACAGTAAATGTTTTTCCTGTTCCAGTTCCCCCAAGTAAGACTTGTTCCTTTTTACCTGCTTTTAAACCATCTACAAGTTCTTGAATAGCTTGAACTTGATCTCCCATTGGTTGAAAAGGAGAAACGAGTTTAAACTGAGACATAGTTTCACCACCTTATTTTATGATTTTCATTAACTGATCATACTGTTTATCATTTTCATGATTATTGATATAAATCATCATTCTTGCAACCAGCATTTGTTTATCACTTTGACTATACTCTCCATCTACGTTTAAATGATTATCTGTTTCAAATTGTTGTAATGCTGCTTGTGTATTAACTGAAAAATAACCATCTTCTCGATCAACAGAATATCCTAAAATATTGAGCATCTTTTGCATAGATTTAATACGTGTATTTACACAATCAACTTTTAAGGTTTCTTTTACATCTTTTGTTGTAATCCCTGATAATGAAACATTATCAACTTCTTCATCAGGTGTTAGACCCTTTCCATTAATACATGTCCCATTAGGAATCATCCATTTAGCATACGTATACTTTAAAACTGATCCATCAGAAAGCGTTTTTTGAGTTTGTGCACTTCCTTTTCCATAAGTTGTTTTTCCAATAAGTTGATATCCTTTTTCACTTTGTAAAGCTCCTGCTGTTAATTCAGAAGCACTTGCTGTATTTTCATTTACAAGAATATAACCATTTTCAAATTCATATTTTTTATCTGATTCTGCATAATATTTTTTTGCTGCACTATTTTTTTCTTTCATTTGATAAATTACTTCATCTGAAGTAAAGAATAAATCTAAAATATCTGTAGCAGCTGTTAAATAGCCTCCACCATTATCTCTTAAATCAATAACTAATGTTTGAATATTTTTCTTTTTAAACATTTCTAAGGCTGTTTCTACTTGCTTAGCAGTATCTGTTCCAAAAGTTGATAATTCAATATATCCAAAAGATACATTTCCTTGTTTTCTTATTTCATAAAAAGCAGAAGTATCTAATGCGCCTCTTGTAACTGTCACATCACTTGTTTTTTGATTACTTAAAATCGTTAATGTAACTTCTGTTCCATCTTCACCACGCACGTAGTCTCTTACTTGATCAGTACTTGCTTGTGCTAATTCATTTCCATCCGCTTTCGTGATAATATTGCCAACTTTTAAGCCTGCTTTACTTGCTGGTGAATCACTATATACTTTAGTAATCATGGCCCCTTGTTCTACCATAGAAAAACCTACACCGATGCCTTGATAATTTCCAGCAACTGTTTGATTAAATTCAACAGCTTCTTTGCTTGTTAGATAACTTGAATGAGGATCATTTAATCCTGCAACCATGCCTTCAATAGCAGAGGTATTTAAACTTACATCTTGATCATTCGTATTTACCCAATACTTATCTAAAGTATCATAAACTTCATTAATAATACTGCTATCATTTTTACTTTTAACAATAACATTCTTTTTTGAAACATAGCCTGCAAAATACCCAATTGCAAGACAGACAATAATCAAAATAACAATTAAAACTTCTTTGATTGGTCTTTGTTTTGTTTCTTGTTTTACTTCTTTTTTTGGCGGTCTAATAAAATCATCCATCATTTTCACCTCACCATAACATATTATCATATTTTAAAGTGCATTAATATCATTTATCAAAACCTATTTATTAGTTTCTTTTTTAGACACATTATATCGTTTTTTTATTCATAAGTCACGCTTTTTGCATAGCTCATTTATTTTTTTGGCGTATTTTTTGAGTAATTGTCTTCATATATGAATGAAATGGTTTCACCTTTTCTTGATGACCACCAACATATTCTTTAAAACATTCTGCAAAATATTCTTTTTTTGTCTTTTGATTAAATAATGTTCTATATTTCTTATATAACTTTGTAAACTGTTTAGAAGAACTAAATTGATGTTTTTCATCAAAATAATGACCTAATTCATGAATAATTACTCCTTCACTTGTCACATTATCAAGATGTGGATGAACTAAACGAATCGTTTTAGGAGGAATCATTTCCCCTGAAATAATCAAATCATTCTTTTTAATACTGTAGTTATAAAGTTCTATCTTCCCGCCAGTATTAAAAAAGATTTCTAAAAACTGTTGATCAAAATGATAATGGTATCCTCCTTGGAGTTTTTCTTTAATATAGCTATCACCAAATTCATTAGTTTCTAACCAACTATCTTTAAATTCTTTTTCTACATAAACATGTTTTTGGATTTCTATCATTGATGTTTTAGAGGAACACCCTGTAAAAAGTAATAATAAAACACATAATATTTTTTTCATTTCTAACTCCTTTTATTAAACTATAAATAAAAAAGGTATCTCTACCTTTTATAATAATTGATAAATCATAATCATGAATGGCATTGTAATAATACTAAAAATAACCCCCATTACATTCATAATACTTGCATACCCTGGATGTTTATTATAGAGTTGTGCAAATTGTGTGATTGTTGCCGCTGGTGGTGCAGATGCAGCTAAAATTGTAATCAACAAAATTTTGTCAGCATCAACTGTTAAACGAGACATACCTGTAAATTTAAAAATAAGAATCATAATTAATGGAAAGACAACTAATCTAAATAAAGAAATTAAATATGTTCTCTTTTCTACAAAAATACTCCTTAAATCCATTTCTCCAATAAGCATTCCAATAACAATCATCGCTAATGGTCCCATCATACTTCCTACTTTAGAAAAAGTATCAACAAGTAAAGATGGTAATTGTAATTGAAACATAAAAAGACAAATTCCAATAATGATAGCAATAATATTAATATTTAATAGAATCTTTTTTATATCAAATGATGGTTCATTACAAACAAGACTTTTAGCATGTGTCCATAATAAAATAGTTTGTATAACCATATAACCACTTGAATAAATGACCCATTCATTTCCTAAAATGGCTCCTACTAAAGGAATAATTAAATTACCAGAATTTGAATAAATAAGTGTTGCTTTTTCAATAGGTGTAAAACCAAAAATTTTTCCTAATAAATTAGCAAGTGGAATAAAAATGATATGTACTAAAATAGCCCCTAAAAAAGATATTCCTAAACCAATCAACTTATCTGATGTAAAATCAATCATAAAAGAATTGATAATGGCACAAGGGCATGCAACATATAAAAGTAAAATAGATAATACTTTACTATTTTCCGCTGTTAAAACTCGACCTCTTACAAGCAAAAAGCCAAAAAAGATCATAATAAATAATTGACATATTTGTTGAATTAACAAAATACTTAATTCCATTATATTCACCTCAAGGGATAGTTTATACTAATTATTTTAAATATGTAAAAGCTTTCATTATTTGAAAATAAAAAACCACTTAAGGGAAAATTCTTAAAACATAAAAAAAAGAAGGAACTGGCAACGAGCTATTTTCGCACAATGTACTATCTTCGCCGCGATGATGCTTAACTTCTGTGTTCGGAATGGGTACAGGTGTGTCCATCATGCTATCATTACCAGATTCTTCTT
>NZ_JAOQJR010000020.1:0-29740 GCF_025566905.1 [Clostridium] ammoniilyticum | reverse complement strand
TTAGCTGCAGAACATGAATCAGAAAAAGTCGGAAAAGAAATCAGAAAATTATATTCTTGGTCTGATGAAGATAAATTAATCAATAACTAATCAACACACTTTAGTGTGTTGTCATTGGAAAGTCATGACTTTCTAATGACAACCTACTAAGGTTAAAAATGAAGGGGGAATTTAAAAAATGGCAATGACAATGACACAAAAGATCTTAGCAAAACATGCGGGATTAGATCATGTTGAAGCGGGACAATTAATTGAAGCAAAATTGGATGTTGTAATGGCAAATGATATTACAGGGCCTATGGCATTACCAATTTTTGATAAAATGGCAGATAAAGTCTTTGATAAAGATAAAGTGGTTTTAGTGCCAGATCACTTTACACCAAATAAAGATATTAAATCTGCAGAAAATTCAAAAGCAATTTTGGATTTTACAAACAAACAATGTTTAACACATCGTATGGAACAAGGTAAATGTGGTGTAGAACATGCTATCTTACCAGAAAAAGGAATCGTTGTGGCTGGGGAATGTATTATTGGGGCAGACAGTCATACATGTACTTATGGGGCATTAGGAGCTTTTTCTACAGGTGTAGGAACAACAGATATCGCTACTGGAATGGCAACTGGTGAATTATGGTTTAAAGTACCAAGTGCTATTAAATTTGTGATTACTGGTAAACCAAGTGAATATGTTAGTGGGAAAGATGTTATTTTACATATTATTGATAAAATTGGTGTTGATGGGGCTTTATATAAATCAATGGAATTTGTTGGAGACGGTATTCAATATTTAACAATGGATGATCGTTTTACAATTTGTAATATGGCCATTGAAGCAGGAGCTAAAAATGGTATTTTCCCTGTTGATGATCAAACAATTGCTTATATTGAAAAACATTCTAAAAAGCCTTATGAAGTCTTTGAAGCAGATGAAGATGCTGAATATGAACAAGTGGTAGAAATCAATTTAAGTGAAGTAAGACCAACTGTTGCATTTCCTCATTTACCAGGAAATGGACATACAATTGATGAAATTGAAGAAATGGATAAAATCTATATTGATCAAGTCGTTATTGGATCATGTACAAATGGACGTTTATCTGATTTAGAAAAAGCAGCTGCAATTTTAAAAGGTAAAAAAGTTGCAGACAATGTACGTGTGATGGTCGTACCAGCAACACAAAAAATCTTCTTACAATGTATTCAAAAAGGTTTAGCTGAAATCTTTGTAGAAGCTGGATGTGCATTCAATACACCAAGTTGTGGACCATGTATGGGTGGTCATATGGGTGTTATGGCTAAAGGTGAAAAATGTGTTTCAACAACAAACCGTAACTTCGTAGGTCGTATGGGAGATACAGAAGCACTTATTTATTTAGCTTCTCCACAAGTTGCTGCAGCAAGTGCGATTGCTGGATATATCGCAAATCCTGAAAAGGTAGGTAAAGAATAATGAAAATTTATAAATATAAAGATAATGTAGATACAGATGTAATTATTCCTGCACGTTATTTAAATTCATTTGATGCAAAAGAACTTGCAAGTCATGCTATGGTGGATATTGATCCTACTTTTGCTTCAACTGTAGAAAAAGGAGATATCATTGTAGCAGGTCAAAACTTTGGTTGTGGTTCTTCAAGAGAACATGCACCTCTTTGTTTAAAAACTGCTGGGGTTAAATGTGTTATCGCAAAAAGCTTTGCGCGTATTTTCTATCGTAATTCAATTAATATTGGTTTTCCAATTATGGAATGTGAAGAAGCAGCTGATAAAATTGAAAAAGGTGACGAAGTAGAAGTTGATTTTTCAACAGGTGTAATCACAAATAAAACAAAAAATGAAACTTACCAAAGTCAACCATTCCCAGAATTCTTACAAAAAATGATTGATGCTGATGGTTTAGTAAATTATGTAAATTCTAAAAAATAGGGGATAAAAAATGGAAAAGAATATAGCGATTATTAAAGGTGATGGAATCGGGCCTGAAATCGTTACAGAAGCGATGAAAGTTTTAGATGCTGTTGCTAAAAAATACAATCATAAATTTAATTATACAGAAATCTTAATGGGTGGTTGTTCAATCGATGCTTATGGTGTGCCGTTAAGTGATGAAGCTTTAAAAATTGCTAAAAAAAGTGATAGTGTTTTATTAGGGGCTATTGGTGGAAATACGACAACTTCACCATGGTATAAATTAGAACCATCATTAAGACCAGAAGCAGGTTTATTAAAAATTAGAAAAGAATTAGGGTTATTCGCAAATTTACGTCCTGCTTATTTATATGATGAATTAAAAGGGGCTTGTCCACTTAAAGAAGAATTAACTGCAGGTGGATTTGATATGATGATCATGCGTGAATTAACTGGTGGTCTTTATTTCGGTGAACGTTCTACTGAAAAAGAAGGAGATCAAATGGTTGCTCGTGATTCAATGAGTTATAGTGAAAGTGAAATTCGTCGTATTGCTAAACGTGGATTTGATATTGCAATGAAAAGAAATAAAAAAGTAACAAGTGTGGATAAAGCAAATGTTTTAGATACTTCTCGTTTATGGCGTAAAGTTGTTGAAGAAGTTGCTAAAGAATATCCTGAAGTTACTTTAGAACATATGTTAGTAGATAACTGTGCAATGCAACTTGTAAGAGATCCAAAACAATTTGATGTTATTTTAACTGAAAATATGTTTGGTGATATTTTATCAGATGAAGCAAGTATGGTTACTGGTTCAATTGGAATGTTATCAAGTGCTTCTTTAAGAGAAGATAGTTTTGGTATGTATGAACCAAGTCATGGTAGTGCACCAGATATTGCTGGACAAAATATTGCTAATCCAATTGCAACTATTTTATCAGCAGCAATGATGCTTCGTTATTCTTTTGATTTAGATCAAGAAGCAAAAGATGTGGAAGATGCTATTGAAAAAGTATTAAAAGAAGGATATCGTACAACAGATATCATGTCTGAAGGTAAAACATTAGTAGGTACTCGTGAAATGGGAGACCTTATTGTAAGTCATTTATAGGAGGATATAGGGATGAAAAGTGATTTTGTAAAAAAAGGAACTGAAAGAGCTCCTCATCGATCATTATTTAATGCCGCTGGGTATACAGATGAAGAATTAGAAAGACCATTAATTGGGGTTGTCAATTCTTTCAATGAAATTGTTCCAGGACATATGAACTTAGATAAAATTTGTGAAGCTGTAAAAAAAGGAATCTATCTTGCTGGTGGAGTACCCGTAGAAATTCCAGCAATCGCTGTATGTGATGGTATTGCCATGAACCATACAGGTATGAAATATTCACTTGTTACACGTGAATTAATTGCTGATAGTACAGAAGCCATGGCTGAAGCACATCAATTTGATGGTTTAGTTATGATTCCTAACTGTGATAAAAACGTACCAGGATTATTAATGGCTGCTGCCAGAGTCAATGTTCCAACAATCTTTGTTTCTGGTGGACCAATGTTAGCTGGTCGTAAAATGGATGGTAAAAGAACATGTTTATCTTCATTATTTGAAGCTGTAGGACAATTCAATGCAGGGAATATGACAGAAGATAAACTTCATGAATTTGAACAAAAAGCATGTCCAACTTGTGGTTCATGTTCAGGTATGTATACAGCAAACTCAATGAACTGTTTAACTGAAGTTTTAGGAATGGCTCTTCGTGGAAACGGAACAATTCCAGCAGTTTATTCAGAAAGAATTAGACTTGCAAAACATGCAGGTATGCAAATCGTAGAACTTATTAAAAAAGATATTCGTCCTCGTGATATTATGACTGAAAAAGCATTTATCAATGCTCTAACAATGGATATGGCACTAGGATGTTCAACAAACTCAATGCTTCATTTACCAGCTATTGCTCATGAAGCAGGAGTTACTTTAAATCTTGAAATTGCGAATGAAATTTCTAAGAAAACACCTAACTTATGTCACTTAGCTCCAGCTGGTGATACATTTATGGAAGATTTAAATGAAGCTGGTGGAATTTATGCAGTTATGAATGAAATTAATAAATTAGGTTTATTATCAACTGATCTATTAACTGTTACTGGGAAAACAGTAGCTGAAAATATTGAAGGATGTGTTAACTTAGATCCTGAAATCATTCGTCCAGTGGAAAATCCATATTCACCTTATGGTGGTATCGCTGTTTTAAAAGGAAATATTTGTCCAAATGGTGCCGTTGTTAAACAATCAGCAGTTGCTAAAGAAATGATGGTACATACCGGACCTGCTCGTGTCTTTGATTGTGAAGATGATGCCATTGTTGCTATCCGTGAAGGAAAAATTGTTAAAGGTGATGTTGTTGTTATTCGTTATGAAGGACCTAAAGGTGGACCTGGAATGCGTGAAATGTTATCACCAACTTCAGAAATCGCTGGTATGGGCTTAGATAAAGATGTTGCTTTAATTACAGATGGTCGTTTCTCTGGAGCTACTCGTGGAGCTTCAATTGGACACGTAGCACCTGAAGCTGCTTTAGGTGGACCAATTGCTTTCATTGAAGAAGGAGATATTATTGATATTGATATTACAAATCATTCAATGAATGTACGTGTTAGTGATGAAGAAATGTCTGCAAGAAAAGCTAAATGGCAACCAAGAGAACCTCGTATTAAAAAAGGTTACTTAGTAAGATATGCTTCTTTAGTAACATCTGCAGATAAAGGTGCTGTATTACAAGCACCAGAAGAAAAAAAATAAAAGGAGGAAAAACAAAATGATGTTAACTGGTTCAGAAATTATATGTGAATGTTTAATTGAACAAGGTGTCGATACAGTGTTTGGTTATCCGGGAGGAACTATTCTTAACGTCTATGATGCACTTTATCGTTATCAAGATAAAATCAATCATGTTTTGACCTCTCATGAACAAGGTGCTTCTCATGCCGCTGATGGTTATGCAAGAGCAACAGGAAAAGTTGGTGTTTGTATGGCTACTTCAGGACCAGGGGCAACAAACCTTGTTACTGGAATTGCGACGGCTTATATGGATTCAACACCACTTGTTGCTATTACTGCAAATGTTGGTGTTGAAATCTTAGGGCGTGACAGTTTCCAAGAAATTGATATTACTGGTGTGACAATGCCAATTACAAAACATAATTTTATCGTTAAAGATATTAAAGATTTAGTGCCTACAATTCGTAAAGCATTCTATATTGCAAAAGAAGGTAGACCAGGACCTGTCTTAGTAGACGTTACTAAAAACGTTACTGCAGAAAAGATGGAATTTGAACCACTTCAACCAAAAGCTATTGAACCTAAAACTGAAACATATACTGTTGAAGATTTAGATCAAGCAATTGAAATAATCAAAGAAAGTGAAAAACCATTTATCTTTGCTGGTGGTGGTGTTATTTCATCTGGTGCAAGTCAAGAATTAAAAGAATTTGCAGAAAAAATTGATGCACCTGTTTGTGAAACATTAATGGGTAAAGGGGCTTTTGATAATACAAGACCTCGTTATACAGGAATGCTTGGAATGCATGGAACAAAAGCAAGTAACTTTGGGGTAAGCCAATGTGATTTATTGATTACAGTTGGTGCACGTTTCTCTGATCGTGTTACTGGTAATACTCAAACATTTGCTTCTAATGCTAAAATTATTCACATTGATGTAGATGCCGCTGAAATCAATAAAAATATTCAAGTTGATTTAGGTATTATTGGTGATGCTAAATGTATTTTAAATGAATTAAATAATAAGTTAGAAAGACAAAATCATCCACAATGGTTAAAACAAATTCGTGATTTAAAAGATCGTTATCCACTTAACTATGATGATTCTACTCTTACAGGACCTTATGTCCTTGAACAAATTGATTATTTAACAGATAGTAATGCGATTATTTGTACAGATGTTGGGCAACATCAAATGTGGGCTGCTCAATATTATCATTATCGACGTCCACGTCAATTAATTACTTCAGGTGGAGCTGGAACAATGGGATTTGGTTTAGGTGCTGCAATTGGTGCTAAATATGGAAATCCTGATTTCCCGGTATTCAATATTGCTGGTGATGGATGCTTCAGAATGAATATGAATGAACTTGCTACAGCAAGTCGTTACAATGTGCCTATTATTCAAGTTGTTATCAACAATAAGGTATTAGGAATGGTAAGACAATGGCAAACATTATTCTATGGTAAACGTTATAGTAATACGATTTTAGATGATAAAGTTGATTTCTGTAAAGTTGCTGAAGGATTAGGATGTAAAGCAATTCGTGTTTCTACTAAAGAAGAAGTTGCTCCAGCTATTAAAGAAGCTTTAGATACAAATGGACCTGTTTTAATTGAAGTAATGATTGGTAAAGATGATAAAGTTTTCCCAATGGTTGCTCCAGGCGGTGCTATTTCTAAAGCATTTGATGAATCTGATTTAAAAAATAAATAATTTATGAAAGATCAAATAGAAATATTTGGTCTTTTTTTGTTTTTTGAAGAAAAAAGGAGACAACATGACGAATATATATTGTGGAGGATAAAAATATGAATGGGATTTAAAATAAAAAACGTATGTATGATTATTGTTGTCAAAGAATTATTCAAGAATATGTAGAAGAAGTAAAGAAAATGACAATTGAAGAAATAAGTAAACATATTTATGGTATTAAAATGTCTTCATTAGAAGAATATATTTACTCAAAGAAAAGAGATAAAAATAATAAACAAGATGTACGATGTTATTTTAATTTAAAGGAATGTATTCAAATCAATATCTATTTAAATTTAGACTATAAAGAAGACGCACATGTAAATAAAAGAAAGAAACATAAAGTATATCATTTATATTTTATAACCCGATCTTTAGAATATGATGATGGAACTGTTTTAATGAATATAAATTCCCAACTAAACATTTATAAATCCAGGATTTATATTTCAAATCGATATCGATCAAATAATGAATGTAAACAACATAATGAAATTCTTACTTTAATGCACATCATCTTAAGTTATCGAATGGGTGCAAAGTATAAAGAAAGATCAATAAAAAAATACATAAATAATAAAGAAATAGATAAGGAATTAGAGATAATGTGTAATTTAAGTCAAGCTATAGAAATGGATATTAAAGAAAAGACAGTCAGAAAAGTGACAAGAGAAGTTACAAGACAAAATAATGTCAGAGCTATTTATAATATTATGAAAAATCTAAATGTTTCTTTTGATGTGGCGATAGATATTTTAGGTTTTACTAAAAATGAAAAAATTATTTTAAAAGAATATTTAAAAAATAAAGAGTACTTATTGACCTTATAGTAACTCTAACGTGTATGTTTTGATTAGAAAGAAGGGAAATAAAATGAAAAAGAGTGTGAAATTAGTCATGATCATTGTTTTATTGATGGCAGGTGGGTGTACGACTCAAAAGAAAGAAGAAAACACAAGAATCATCGATACAAGTATGTTTCTTTACAAAGTATCTGATCAAAAAGGTAAATATTCATATTTGTTTGGAACATGTCATCCAGGAAGGTATCCTATTAAAAGTTTGGATAAGGTAACAGAAAAGGCATTAGATGAAAGTGATTCAATTTATTTAGAATGTGATATGAAACCATCGTCAAAAGAAACAGAAGAAATCACTAAATACAATACGTACAATTCAATTCGTGATTTAGGTCTAGAAGATAAATATGAAAATCTAATGAAACAATACAAAAGTTTGAAAGGAAAACCTGGCTATGCACTCTATAATGTATTTGTAATAAACTCACTTATAAATAGTGATCCTGAAGTATTGAATAAGGCAAATATAAGTAAATTTAGTGCAATTGATAATTATATTTATGAGTATGCTCAAAAGAAAAAGAATTTTAAAGAAGTTGAAGGCATTGAATTTCAAATGAAGCTAATAACTGAATTATCAGGGGATTACTCAGAGACGATATTAGACAGTTTAGCAAATAAAGAAATGGTAATAAAAAGTGCTAAAGAAGATTTAGATGCTTATTATAGTGGTAATACACAATATTATGAAGATGAACAAAATTTATTGTTAAATCAGTTAGAACAATTAAATGATAGTGATAAAGAAAAGTATGAAAAGTATTGGAATATACTTGCATATAATAGAAATATTTTTATGAAAGATACTTTAGCCGATAGTATTCATAATAATAAACATGATTTTATAGGTGTAGGATGTAAACATCTCTATGGTAAAAAAGGAATTATCCAATTATTAAAGGATGATGGCTATTTAGTTGAATGTATGAAATAATGAAGGTAGGTGAAAATTATGCAAATAAAAGAGGTTCAAGAAAAACTAAAAATCAGTTCTTATACACTAAGATATTATGAAAAGATGGGACTCATTCAACCTTATCGTGATGAAAATGGTTATCGAAATTACAGTGAAGAAGATATTCACAAAATAGAGAGAATTATGTTTTTAAGAGATATCAATGTACCTATAGAAGATATTAAAGATATCTTAAATAATAAGGTTACATTTCAAGATGTCTTAGAAAGTCATATTCAAAAGGTAAATACTGAAATAGAATCATTACAATATATAAAAAACATGTGTGAAGATTTAAAAGAAAAGAATATTCCTTTATTAGATCAAGTAATTGAAGACAATCAAATAGGAGATAAAAAAGTCAAAAAAAGAGATTTAAAGAAAGTATTTGGCTATTTTAAAAAAGATCAAACGGTGATTATTGGAACTAAATTTGATTTGAATATGTATTTTAGAACATTTATTTGTGCATTGATTACTGCTCCAGTTCTAGCATTTGCTGTTACTAAGTATCTACAAATGGTGCATATTTTAGAAATGGAAACTGTTATGAATCATATTTTCATTTATTTAATATTAATGATTTTAGTTATATTACTTTCAATGGTAAGTATTTCTTATATGTGATCACGTCAAAATTATATAGAACTTACAGATAATAAGATTTCTATTTTGGATGCTAAGAAAGTATCACATTTAAAATTAAGCTATTTAGTTTTAAAAAGAGATTTGACAACTATTATGGAGAATTATAATTGGGAAGATTTAGAATATGTAGAAATTAAATTAGTGATTCAATATGGTGGAATAGGAATGGGAACAAGTAAAACGATGTATTATTATTTACCGAACTATATATTTCATTTTAAAAATTCTTCAAGCAAAAGTTTTTTAGAATGGAATAATCCTAAAGCTGCTTATCAAATATTAAGAAATAAAAATATAGAAATTGTGACTAGTGATGAAATATTAGATTGTTTTGAACAAAAGGAATTAAGTGTTTATGATTTCTTTGAAAATATCTATCATAAAAATGGTAAAAACAGATAGTTAAAAAAGTAGGTGAAAATTATGCAAATAAAAGAGGTTCAAGAAAAATTAAAAATCAGTTCTTATACACTAAGATATTATGAAAAGATGGGATTGATTCAACCATATCGTGATGAAAATGGTTATCGAAACTATAGTGAAGAAGATATTCACAAAATAGAGCGAATCATGTTTTTAAGAGATATCAATGTACCAATAGAAGATATTAAAGATATCTTAGATAATAAAGTCACATTTCAAGATGTCTTAGATAACCATATTGAAAAAGTAAATACTGAAATAGAATCATTACAATATATAAAAAATATGTGTAAAGATTTAAAGGAAAAGAATATTCCCTTATTAGATCAAGTAATTGAAGACAATCAAATAGGAGATAAAAAAGTTAAGAAAAGAGATTTAAAGAAAGTATTTGATTATTTTAAGAAAGATCAAACAGTAGTTATTGGTTATAAGTCGATACCAAGAAGTCTGTTAGGTATTAGTGTTTTATCTTTATTTATATCTGGAATTTTTGGAATTTTAATTGGTTTAGCATTTCCTAATATGATTTCTTATGTGAACGAACAAACACGAAGTTCAGTACAACATTTTCAAATACCTTTTTATAAAGCATCAGGGAAACTCATTATTTTTTCTATGTGTATTTCATTTATTATTCTTTTGATTATATTTGTTATTTGTGAAACTAAATTAGAATATGTTGAATTAACAGATAATAAGATTTCAATTTGTAGTTATCACTATCAAAGTAGAAAATCTATTTTAAAAAGCTTGATAACTAAAAAAGAAAATAATGAAAATAAGGAATATAGTTGGCAGGATTTAAGAAGAGTAAAAATAGAACTTTATTTTACAAAAGGTGGTGGAGGACATCAGGGATTATATACATTTTATGTGATGCAATTTAGTTTTATCTTTCAAGATGGATTTGAATTTATCATTGATATGGGAAAATCAGTTGAGGAAAATCCTAAAATGGCTTATCAAATATTAAGAAATAAGAATATTGATATTCAAGCAAGTGATGAAGTAATTGACTTCTTTGAACAAGATGAATTAAAATTGTATGATTTTTTTGAAAATATTTATCATAAAAATGGGAAGAATAGGTAAGAGGATTAGATGTGAATTTAATCCTTTTTCTTTGTTAATAAATTAACTTTGTTTTTTTATAATCGCCTGTTGTAAATTGTTTCTAAAAGAGTACAATGTAGTGGAATTTAGGGAGAAAGATCATGAAAAAGATAAAAAAAAGAGATTTAATTAGCTTTGCCTGTGTATTTTGTTCTTCATTGATTATGGCTGCTACAACTAAAACATTTGTAAGACCAGCGCACTTATTGTCAGGTGGGTTTATGGGTATTGCCTTACTTGTAGATATGATTGCTGATTTATTTGGAAAATCAATTCCAACAGCATTCACTTTAGTTGTTTTAAATGTACCTGTTGCGCTTATTTGTGCCAAGAAAATATCAAAACGATTTGTATTCTTTTCATTATTACAAGTCTTTTTAACATCATTTTTATTACAAATTATTCCAAATTATCCATTATTTGATGAACAAGTTTTAAATGTTGTATTTGGTGGATATATTTGGGGAATGAGTATTGTACTTGCTTTAAAAGCGGGTGCTTCTTCAGGTGGTACAGATTTTATTGCTTTGTATTTTGCTAATAAAAATGGACGAGAAATCTGGATGCAAGTTTTTGCCTTTAATGCTATGATTTTATGTGTTTTTGGAGTTATTTTTGGATTTGATAAAGCAGGGTATTCTATTTTGTTCCAATTTATCTCAACAAAAACAATTTCTACTTTCCATACACGATATAAACGTGTTATGTTACACATCTATACTGTAAAAAAAGACGAAGTGGTGGATACTTATTTAGAAAAATTTCATCATGGGATCACTGCTTTAGATGGTTATGGAGGATATTCACATCATCCTGTAAGCTATTTAACAGCAATTGTTTCAAGTTATGAAGTCGGAGATGTTTTAGAAGCTTTAAAGGAAACTGATCCAAAGATTATTGTTTCTGTAACTAAAGTTGAAAACTTTATAGGACGTTTTTATAATAAACCATTGGATTAACGAGTATACACCCGTTAATTTTTTTTATGTCTTTTGATGCAAAATAGAATAGAATCCACCTTCAATACTGTAAGCATCATAACCTTGTTGACATAAATCATCTGCTAGTTTTTTTGATTTAGCTCCGCTATAACAGATAAGAATAAGTGGTTCTTTTTTAGAAAAATGATACTGATTGAGATTGAACTTTTCATAGGGAATATTTGTGAATTTTGTTAGATGAATTTTCTTATACTCATAGGGATCTCTTAAATCGACAAATTGATAATCATTCTCTAACATAGATGGGATTTTTTGGATAGGGATTACATTCGTATTTTTCATATTTTTCACCTCATAATATAATATGAAATTAATTGAAAACAATGATTATAGATGATATAATTCAGCCATGGAGGAATTATAAAAATGGATAAGAAAACAATTAGAGATATTGAAGTCGCTGGAAAAACTGTTTTAGTTCGTGTTGACTTCAACGTACCAAGAAGTAAAGAAACAGGAGAAATCACTAATGATAATCGTATTGTTGCTGCATTACCAACAATCAAATATTTATTAGAACAATCTCCAAAAGCTATCGTTTTATTCTCTCACTTAGGTAAAGTGAAAACTGAAGAAGACAAAGCTAAAAACAATTTAGCTGTTGTTGCTCCTAGATTAGCTGAATTATTAGGTAGAGATGTAAAATTCGTAGATTGCACTCGTGGTGCTGAATTAGAAGAAGCTGTTAAAAACGCTGAAAATGGACAAGTTATCTTAGTTCAAAACACTCGTTATGAAGCTGGAGAAAGTAAAAATGATCCTGAATTAGGAAAATACTGGGCTTCATTAGGTGATGTATTTGTTGAAGATGCATTCGGTTCAGTTCATAGAGCTCATGCTTCTACAGCTGGAATCCCTGCTCATTTACCATCAGCAGCTGGTTTCTTAGTAGAAAAAGAAATCAACTACATTGGAAAAGCTGTAAGTAATCCAGAAAGACCAATGGTTGCTATCTTAGGTGGAGCTAAAGTTTCTGATAAAATCTTAGTTATCGAAAACTTATTAAAAATTGCTGACAAAGTTATCGTTGGTGGAGGTATGTGCTATACTTTCGCTAAAGCTCAAGGTCATTCAATCGGTAACTCTTTAGTTGAAGATGATAGAATTGACGTAGCTAAAGATATCTTAGCTAAAGCTGGAGATAAATTAATCTTACCAGTTGATTCTGTAATCAATACTGCATTTGCTGCAGAAGGTGATATTAAAGTTTGTGGTGAAGATGTACCTGATGGATACATGGGATTAGACATCGGACCTAAATCTGTAGAAAACATCAAAGCTGCTTTAGCTGGTGCTAAAACAGTTGTATGGAATGGACCTATGGGTGTATTCGAAATGGAACCATTCGCTAAAGGAACAATCGCTGTATGTGAAGCTTTAGCTGGTTTAGAAGGTGCTAACACTATCATTGGTGGTGGAGATAGCGCTGCTGCAGTAATGCAACTTGGATATGCTGATAAAGTTTCTCACATCTCAACTGGTGGTGGAGCTTCATTAGAATATATGGAAGGTAAAGTTCTTCCAGGTATCGCTGCAATTGATGATAAATAATAAGGAAGGTATTTGTAATCATGAGAAAACCAATTATCGTAGGAAACTGGAAAATGAATAAAACAATCGCTGCTACAAAAGCATTTGTAGAAGCTGTTGATCCAGAAGTAACTGATAAAGCTGACTGGGGAATTGCTACTCCATACTTAGCTTTACAAACTGCAAAAGCAGGAGCTAAAAACTTAATCGTAGCTGCTGAAAACGTACATTTCAAAGATAGCGGAGCTTATACTGGTGAAGTATCTGTTGAAATGTTAAAAGAAATCGGAGTTGAATGGGTTATCTTAGGTCACTCTGAAAGAAGACAATATTTTGGGGAAACTGATGAAACAGTTAACGCTAAAATGCTTCAAGTTCTTAAAAATGATATGACTCCAATCGTATGTGTTGGTGAAACATTAGAACAATATGAAGCTGGAACTACTAAAGATGTTGTTAAAACTCAAGTAGTTGCTGCTTACAAAGATGTTTGTCCTAAATGTGCTGCTAGAAGCGTTATCGCTTACGAACCAGTATGGGCTATCGGAACTGGAAAAACTGCTACAAACGAAATCGCTCAAGATGTTTGTGGATATATCCGTTCAGTAGTTGCTGAATTATACGGACAAGAAGTTGCTGATCAAGTAAGAATTCAATATGGTGGATCTGTTAAACCTGAAGGTTTAAAAGCATTATTAGAACAACCTGATATTGATGGTGCTTTAGTTGGTGGAGCTTCATTAGTTGAAGATTCATACAAAGCAATGATCGCTGCTTTAGACTAATTGTTGTTTAAACTCTAGGAAAATTCCTAGAGTTTTTCTTTTTTTTAAATTTATTTGATAAAATGCAAAAAAATATAAAAAAGTATTGCATTTATCAAGAGATAATGGTAAATTAGTTGTCGACGCAATAGGTTAATTGCGCATTCATTGTTGTGTGGAAGGGTAACACCCATTTGACCACAACACGGACAAATTTTTACAAGGAGGAAATGTCGCGTGAGTAAGAAAGTTGTTAGAGTTATGAAAATTCAATTCAAAGCAGGGCAAGCTAAACCTGGTCCAGCATTAGCAGGTGCAGGTATCCAAATGCCTAAATTCTGTACTGCTTTCAATGATCAAACTAAAGATCGTATGGGAGAAACAGTACCAGTTGTCTTAACAGTATATGAAGACAAAGATTTCAGCTTTGTATTAAAAACTGCTCCAGCTTCAGAAATGATTAAAAAAGCTTTAGGAGTACAAAAAGGTTCTAGTAATGCAGGAACAACTACTGTAGGAACATTATCAGCTGACAAATTAAAAGAAATCGCTGAATACAAAATGCCTGACTTAAATGCTTATGATTTAGATGCTGCAATGAAAATCGTTGCTGGTACAGCTAAAAACATGGGTGTTAAAGTTGAAGGAATCGATGCGTAAGCATCACGTGGAAGGATAATCCGTTATAACCACTAAGGAGGAAATTAAATGGCAAAGAAAAGTAAAAGATATACAGAAGCAGCTGCATTAATTGAAAATGGAAAACTTTATTCAGCTGAAGAAGCTATTGAATTAGTTAAAAAAACAAGTAATGTAAAATTCGATGCAAGTGTCGATGTTGCTTTCAATTTAGGATTAGATGTTAGACAAGCAGATCAACAATTACGTGGAGCTGTTGTATTACCACACGGAACTGGTAAAACTAAAAAAGTTTTAGTTGTAGCTGAAGGAGAAAAAGCTCAAGAAGCTAAAGATGCTGGTGCAGATATCGTTGCTGGTAAAGAAATTTTAGAAGACATCAAAAAAGGATGGTTAGATTTCGAAGTTATGATCGCTACTCCTAACATGATGGCTGAATTAGGTAAATTAGGTCGTATCTTAGGACCTAAAGGTTTAATGCCTAACCCAAAAACTGGAACAGTAACTATGGATGTTGCTAAAGCAGTTCAAGAAACAAAAGCTGGTAAAGTAACTTACCGTACTGATAAAGAAGGTAATGTTCATTTACCAATCGGTAGAGTATCATTTGATGATGCTAAATTAGTTGAAAACTTCAACACAATTTATGATTTAATCGTAAGATTAAAACCAACATCAGCTAAAGGTACTTATATTAAAAATATTGCAGTTTCATCAACTATGGGACCTGCAATCAAAGTTCAAACTACTAAATAGTTTGTAAAAAATGTCGCAATCAATATACCGTAGACAGTAACTGGGAAACCTTAATTTGTTACCGAGGTGTTGAGTTTATGAAGAACTTGAACTCCTATCTACGTATGGGAGTTTTAAATATAGCGCGTATATTGTTGCATATATAAAAATTTATAGGAGGTGTAGCAATGTCAGTAGAAGCAATCAATGCGAAAAAAGTCGTTGTTGAAGAAATCACTGGTAAATTTAATGATTCACAATCTGCTGTAGTAGTAGAATATCGTGGATTATCAGTAGCAGAAGTCACTGAATTACGTAAAGCATTACGTGAAGAAGATGTTGAATTCAAAGTTTACAAAAACAAATTAGTTCAAAGAGCTACTGAAAGCGCTGGATATGCTGAAATCAATGATAAATTAGTAGGTCCAAACGCTATTGCATTCGGTCATAGTGATGCCGTTGCACCTGCAAGAGTTTTAGCTAACTTTGCTAAAGATCATGAAGCTTTAGTAATCAAAGCTGGAATTGTTGAAGGAAAAGTATTAGAAGTAGAAGAAATTAATGAAATTGCTAAATTACCTGGACGTGAAGGAATGTACTCAATGTTACTTGGTATGTTACAAGCACCAGTTAGCAAATTCGCTAGAGTTGTAAAAGCTGTAGCAGATGCAAGAGAAGAAAATGGTGGAGAAGCACCTGCTGAAGAAAAAGTAGAAGAAGCTGCTGAATAAGCAGAATTAATGAAAAGGAGAATATAAACATGGCAAAATTAACACATGAAGATATCTTAGCTTACTTAGAAGAAGCTACTATTTTAGAATTAAATGACTTAGTAAAAGCAATCGAAGAAAAATTTGATGTAACTGCTGCTGCACCAGTTGCTGTAGCTGCTGCTGCTGATGCTGGAGCTGCTGCTGAACCTACAGAAGTTAACGTAACATTAACTGAAGTTGGTGGAACTAAAGTTGCTGTAATCAAAGCTGTAAGAGAAATCACTGGATTAGGATTAGTTGATGCTAAAGGATTAGTTGACAAAGCACCTTCAGTAATCAAAGAAAAAGTATCTGCTGATGAAGCTAAAGAAATCAAAGAAAAATTAGAAGCTGCTGGAGCTACAGTAGAAGTTAAATAATTATAACTTTGATTTAAAAGAAGGATCTTACGATTCTTCTTTTTTTATTGGTTAAAATTCTATTTATTTGTATAATAAAGAAAAAGGAAATAGAGGAAATACAAATGAAACATTATTTTACAGATAATACTGATTTAAAAAGTGAACAATCACAATTTATTTTTAGATTTCATAAATATGATCTTTTATTTACAAGTGATAATGGTGTTTTTTCTAAAAGCATGATAGATTATGGATCACGCGTTTTATTAGACAATATCGAAATTACAAATGAAAAAACACTTCTTGATGTAGGATGTGGCTATGGAACTTTCGGAATATGTCTTAATAAAGTTTATTCACATTTAAATGTGGATATGGTCGATGTCAATGATCGTGCACTTGAACTTGCCAAATTAAATGCTAAAAATAATAATATTCATGCAAATATTTATAAAAGCTTTATTTATGAAAATGTTCAAGGAAGTTATGATGTGATCGTAACAAATCCACCAGTAAGAGCGGGTAAAGAAGTTGTAACTACAATTTTACAAGAATCAATTGAACATCTTAATGAAAATGGAAGTTTATGGGTTATTTTACAAAAGAAACAAGGCGCTCCTTCGACTAAAAAGAAAATGGAAGAAGTTTTTGGGAATTGTGAAATTGTTAAAAGAGATAAGGGATATTACTTGTTACATAGTGTAAAAAGATAATATTTCTTTTTTTTATTTTTTATAAAAAAAGGTATTGACTTTTTTGAAACCTTTATCTAAAATACAATAATGACTATTAATATTTAAAATCAAGCGTTTTTGTGCGCTCAAAAACAGTTTAATAGAGATAAAGAAGGGTGGAGTTAATTCGTGGAAAAGCATACAACTACAGCAAAAAGCAAGATTACTCGTCGTAATTACTCTAGGATTTCAGGATCTTTAGAGTTACCAAATTTAGTAGAAATTCAAACAAATTCCTATAAATGGTTTAAAGAAGTAGGAATTAAAGAAGTATTTGATGATATCTACCCAATTACAAACTTTAATGAAACTTTATCATTAGAATTTGTTGATTGTGCCTTTGATGAACCAAAATATTCCGTAAACGAAAGTAAAGATCGTGATGCAAATTATGCAGCACCAATTCGTGCTACTTTACGTTTAATCAATTCAGGAACTGGTGAAATTAAAGAACAAGAAGTATTTATGGGTGATTTCCCATTAATGACTGATTCAGGAACTTTCATTATTAATGGGGCAGAACGTGTTATTGTATCTCAATTAGTACGTTCACCAGGGGCATACTTTGCTGATGCCATTGATAAAAGTGGTAAAACTGTCTTTGAAGGTAGTATTATCCCATCAAGAGGGACTTGGTTAGAGTTCGAAAATGATGCAAAAGATGTTTTAAATGTTCGTATTGACCGTAATAGAAAAATCCCAGGAACAGTTTTATTACGTGCTTTAGGACTTTCTAGTAATGAAGATATTATTGATGTTTTTGGTGATCATGAATTTATTTTGAACACTTTAGCAAAAGATAATACAACAAACACAGAAGAAGCTTTAATTGAAATTTATAATAAATTAAGACCAGGAGAACCTGCTACATTAGAAGGTGCTACAAGCCTTTTATATACTAGATTCTTTGATCCTAAACGTTATGATTTAGCTAAAGCTGGTCGTTTCAAATTTAAGAAAAAATTAAGTTTATTAGATCGTATTGCAGGACGTGTTCTTGCTGAAGATGTTAAAGATGTTGATGGTAACGTTGTTTGTACAAAAGGAACAGTTATTACAAATGAAGTTATTGATACATTAAGACCTGTTTTTGAAGCAGGTGCACACACTGTTGAAATGAAAACTAATCCTAGATTAGAAAGTAATGGTGTATTACAAGTAGTTCATGTTTATGTTGATGAATCACGTACTAAAGTTATGAAAGTAATTGGTACAGATTTATCATTAAATTGTAAATATGTTACAATCTCTGACATGATTGCAGCATATTCATATATGTTAAATTTAGTTGATATTTTCAATTCTTATGATTTAGCACCTGAAGATAGAGTATCTCATATGGCTCGTATAGGTTTATTAGATGATATCGATCATTTAGGAAATAGACGTGTACGTTCTGTAGGTGAATTAATTCAAAACCAATTCAGAATTGGATTATCAAGAATGGAAAGAGTTGTTAAAGAAAGAATGTCATTATCTGAAGTGGATTCAGTAACACCACAATCTTTAACAAATATTCGTCCATTAACTGCCGCAATGAAAGAATTCTTTGCGTCATCACAATTATCACAATTCATGGATCAAATTAACCCATTAGCCGAATTAACAAATAAACGTCGTTTATCTGCATTAGGGCCAGGTGGTTTATCAAGAGACCGTGCAGGATATGAAGTCCGTGACGTACATGCTTCCCATTATGGAAGAATTTGTCCAATCGAAACTCCTGAAGGTCCAAACATCGGATTAATTTCAACTTTAGCATCTTATGCTAAAATCAATGAATATGGATTTATTGAAACTCCATATCGTAAAGTTAATAAATGTGTTATCGATGAAGACGATGTACGTTATTTAACTGCTGATGAAGAAAAAAATTACATTATTGCACAAGCAAATGTACAAACATCTGATGAAGGTGAAATCTTAGATGAACAAGTTATCGCCCGTCATTTAGGTGAAAATATTATGGCTAAAAGAGAAGATGTTGATTTTATCGATATTTCTCCAAAACAAATCGTTTCTGTTGCCACTTCATGTATTCCATTCTTGGAAAACGATGATGCAACTCGTGCTTTAATGGGTGCCAACATGCAACGTCAAGCTGTACCTTTATTAAATCCACATACACCATTTGTTGGGACAGGTATGGAATATCAAGCTGCAAGAGATTCTGGAGCAGCTTTAGTAAGTAAACATAACGGTACTGTAAGTTATGTAGATGCTAAACGTATTGAAATCGTGGATGATGAAGCAGTTGTTCACAAATATCGTTTAACAAAATTTGCTATTTCAAATGCAGGAACTTGTATCAACCATAAACCAATTGTTAAAGTTGGAGAAGAAGTTGTTGTTGGTCAAGTATTAGCTGATGGTCCAGCAATGGAACAAGGTGAATTAGCATTAGGACAAAACGTGTTAGTTGGTTTCATGACATGGAATGGTTATAACTACGAAGATGCCGTTATTATGTCTGAAAGATTAGTAAAAGAAGATGTATATACATCTATTCATATTGATGAATATTCAATTGAATGTCGTGATACAAAATTAGGACCTGAAGAAATTACAAGAGATATCCCTAACGTTGGGGATGAAGCACGTAAAAACTTAAATAGTGATGGTATCATCATGATTGGTGCTGAAGTTAAAGAAGGAGATATCTTAGTTGGTAAAGTTACTCCAAAAGGTCAAGCTGAATTATCAGCAGAAGAAAAATTATTACTTGCAATCTTTGGTGAAAAGTCAAGAGAAGTTAAAGATAATTCATTAAGAGTTCCTCATGGTGGGGCTGGTATCGTTCATGATATTAAAATCTTTGATCGTAAAAATGGTGATGAATTACAACCAGGTGTTAACCGTGTTGTTAAAGTTTATATCGTTCAAAAACGTAAAATCTCTGAAGGAGATAAAATGGCTGGACGTCATGGTAATAAAGGGGTTATTTCAAAAATCTTACCAATCGAAGATATGCCACACTTAGAAGATGGTACACCATTAGATATCATGTTAAATCCATTAGGGGTTCCATCTCGTATGAATATCGGACAAGTATTAGAGTTACATTTAGGTTATGCCGCTAGACAATTAGGTTTATATATTGCTACTCCTGCTTTCGATGGTTTACATCGTGAAGACTTAGAAGCATTAATGAAAGAAGCAGGAATGAATGAAGATGGAAAACAACCTGTTATTTCTGGACGTACGGGTGAATATTTTGATTCTCCTGTATCTGTAGGTATTATGTACTTCGTTAAATTATCACACATGGTTGATGATAAATTACATGCACGTTCAGTAGGACCTTACTCATTAGTTACTCAACAACCACTTGGAGGTAAAGCTCAAAACGGTGGACAAAGATTTGGGGAAATGGAAGTTTGGGCACTTGAAGCTTATGGTGCTGCTTATACACTTCGTGAAATCTTAACTGTTAAATCTGATGATGTTGTTGGACGTGTTAAAACATATGAAGCTATTGTTAAAGGACAACCAATGCCAGAACCAGGATTACCTGAATCATTTAGAGTATTAAAGAAAGAATTACAAGCATTAGCATTAGATATTCGTTTATTAGATGAAAATGATCAAGAAATTGATGAAAGAAATATCGAAGATGAAGAAAGACGTTTCCCAAGATCAATTGAAAAAGAAGATGTAAACGAAGAAAAAGAAGTTGTTACTGATGCTATGAAATCTGAAGAATTAGTTGAAACTGAAGAAAGTGAATCATTATAAGGAGGGAATAGAAAATGGCAAATACTAATAAATTTTCATCAATCCAAATTGGATTAGCATCTCCTGAAAAAATTCGTGAATGGTCTTATGGTGAAGTAAAAAAACCTGAAACGATTAACTATCGTTCTCAAAAGCCTGAAAAAGATGGTCTATTCTGTGAAAGAATCTTTGGACCATCTAAGGATTGGGAATGTAGTTGTGGAAAATATAAGAAAATTAGATATAAAGGTGTTGTATGTGATCGATGTGGTGTAGAAGTTACTAAATCTGCAGTACGTCGTGAACGTATGGGACATATTGAATTAGCTACACCAGTAGCACATATTTGGTATTTAAAAGGTATTCCATCAAGAATGGGATTAATCTTAGATATGTCACCAAAACAACTAGAAGAAATTATTTATTTTGTTTCTTATGTTGTTATTGACAAAGGAACTACACCTTTAGAATACAAACAAGTATTATCTGAAAGAGATTATCGTAAATGTTATGAACAATTTGGTCATACATTTGAAGCTCAAATTGGGGCTGAAGCGATTCAAACTTTATTAAAACAAGTTGATTTAGATGCAGAATTTGAACTTGTATCTAAAGAATTAAAAGAAGCTCAAGGACAAAAACGTACTAAATTATTGAAGAGATTAGAAGCTATTGAAGCATTTAGATCTTCTGATAATCAACCTGAATGGATGATTCTTGAAGCATTACCAGTTATACCACCTGATTTAAGACCTATGTTACAATTAGATGGTGGACGTTTTGCGACAAGTGATTTAAATGATTTATATAGACGTGTTATTACTCGTAATAATCGTTTGAAAAAATTATTAGAACTCGGAACACCTTCTATTATCGTTCAAAATGAAAAGCGTATGTTACAAGAAGCTGTTGATGCCTTAATTGATAATGGTCGTCGTTCTAAACCAATTACTGGTGCTGGTGGACGTGCGTTAAAATCATTAAGCCATACATTAAAAGGTAAACAAGGACGTTTCCGTCAAAACTTATTAGGTAAACGTGTTGACTATTCAGGACGTTCAGTTATCGCTGTAGGACCAGACTTAAAAATGTATCAATGTGGTATTCCACGTGAAATGGCATTAAGCTTATTTAAACCATTTGTTATCCATGGTTTAGTTGATCAAGAAATTGCTACAAATATTAAAGCAGCTGAAAGATTAATTGATAAAATGGATGATAAAATTTGGCCAATCGTTGAAGAAGTTATCAAAGCACATCCAGTATTATTAAACCGTGCGCCAACTCTTCATAGATTAGGTATCCAAGCATTCGAACCTAAATTAGTAGAAGGACGTGCTATTCGTCTTCACCCATTAGTAACTCCAGCGTTCAATGCCGATTTCGATGGGGACCAAATGGCTGTCCATGTACCATTAGGTGAAGAAGCAATTCAAGAAGCAAGACAATTAATGTTAGGATCAACAAATATCTTAGGTCCTAAAGATGGTAAACCTATCGTTACTCCATCCCAAGACATGGTGTTAGGTAACTACTACTTAACATTAGAAGATGTTGGAGCAATTGGTGAAGGTACTGTCTTTGCTGATAGAAATGAAGTTGATCATGCATATTTTGCTAAAACTGTAAATCTTCATACAAGAGTTGCTATTAAAGCATCTGCATTACACAATGCAACATTTACAGAAGCTCAAAATAACAGTTATTTAATTACTACTGTAGGTAAAATTTTCTTTAATGATATCTTTGATGGACAATTCCCATTTATCAATGAACCAGGTAAAGAAAACTTATCTGGAACACCTGATAGATACTTTGTTCCAATGGGAACTGATATTAAATCACATATTGCTGCTCAACAACCAGTTAAACCATTAGGTAAAAAAGCATTAGGAAGCATCATTGATGAAGTGTTCAAACAATCTGCATTAACTGATACAAGTTTAATGCTTGATAAGTTAAAAGACCAAGGATTTAAATATTCAACAATTGCTGGTATTACAGTATCTGCTTATGATATCCAAGTGCCACAAGCTAAATTTGAAATCTTTGATAAAGCAGATCAAAAACTTGAACAAATTAAAACTTTCTATAATAAAGGTAAATTAACTGAAGCAGAAAGATACCAAAGCGTAATCAAATTATGGACTGGTGTTAAAGATGAAGTCCAAGAAGTTGTTCGTCAAGAGTTCGAAGCTGATGATCGTAACCCAATCTTCATCATGTCAGATTCAGGTGCCCGTGGATCACTTTCTAACTTCACTCAGTTAGTAGGTATGCGTGGATTGATGTCAAATCCAAAAGGGGAAACAATCGAGTTACCAATCAAGTCTGCCTTCCGTGAAGGTTTAACAGCATCAGAATTCTTTATTTCAACACACGGTGCCCGTAAAGGTTCTACAGATACTGCCTTAAAGACTGCCGATTCAGGTTACTTAACAAGACGTTTAGTAGACGTTGCTCAAGAAGTTATTATTTCTGAAGAAGATTGTGGAACAGATAGAGGATTCGTTGTTACTGAATTATACAATACAGATGACAATACTGTAATTGTTCCATTATATGACCGTTTAGTTGGTCGTTATTCACAAAAAGATGTTTACCATCCAGAAACTAAAGAATTATTAGTTGCTGCAGGTGAAATCTTTACTGAACAAAACGCTAAAGTTGTTTGTGATGCAGGTATTAAAGAAGTTGAAATTCGTTCAGTTCTTGGCTGCGTTGCTAAAGGCGGAGTTTGTAAAAAATGTTATGGTCGTAACTTAGCAACAGGTAATGTTGTTGAATTAGGTGAAGCTGTTGGGGTTATGGCTGCACAATCAATCGGTGAACCAGGTACTCAGTTAACAATGCGTACTTTCCATGATGGTGGGGTTGCCGGTGGTGCCGATATCACTCAAGGGTTACCTCGTATTCAAGAATTATTTGAAGCACGTAATCCAAAAGCTAAATCAATTATTTCTGAAATTGATGGTGAAGTATCAAATATTATTGATAATGCAGGAAGAATGGAAGTTGTTGTTTCTAACGATTTAGAAACAAGAAGTTACTTAACTCCATATGGTGCAAAATTAAGAGTTAATGTTGGTGATGAAGTACGTATTGGTGATAAAATCACTAAAGGTTCTATTGATCCAAAAGAATTATTAAATGTAGCTGATACAGAAGCTGTTGAAAAGTATATTATTAAAGAAGTTCAAAAAGTATATCGTATTCAAGGTATCGAAATTTCTGATAAACATATCGAAATTATCGTAAGACAAATGTTGAAGAAAATTAGAATTGTTGAAGGTGGAGATACTGGAACACTTCCTGGAACACATGTTAATGTAACTCAATTTACTGAATTAAATAGAGAAGCATTAAAAGAAGGAAAACATCCAGCTGTTGGTAGACCAATCTTATTAGGTATTACTAAAGCATCTCTTGAAACTGATTCATTCTTATCTGCAGCATCATTCCAAGAAACTACTAAGATCTTAACTGATGCATCAATTAAAGGTAAGAAAGATATGTTAAAAGGATTAAAAGAAAATGTATTAATTGGTAAATTATTACCAGCTGGTACAGGATTTAGAGGTCCTTTAAAATCACCTGAAACATTAGCAAAAGAAGCTGAAGAAGCAAAAGCAGCTGAACTTGCTAAATATGATTTATTAGATGATAATCATGAAAATCTTGGAGATCAATTATAAAAAAATAGGCTTAGGCCTATTTTTTTTATATTTTTTAATTTTTTTGTTGACATTATCATTTTAATACTATAATATATTGTCAGTGCCCTGATTGGGTGCAATATTTATTGATTAAATATGAAACACCCGGTATTGTGTGTTATCAAGAAAGGAGAAAGAAATGCCTACAATTAACCAATTAGTAAGACAAGGTCGTACTGATAAAACAACAAAATCAAATTCACCTGCTTTAAATAGAGGTTATAACTCATTAGCTAAAAAAGCTACATCAACTAAATCACCTCAAAAGCGTGGTGTGTGTACTCGTGTTGCTACTATGACACCTAAAAAACCTAACTCGGCTTTACGTAAATATGCCCGTGTTAGATTATCAAATGGTATGGAAGTAACTGCATATATTCCAGGAATTGGACACAACTTACAAGAACATAGTGTTGTTTTAATTCGTGGTGGTCGTGTTAAAGACTTACCAGGGGTTCGTTACCATATTATCCGTGGTACAATGGACTGTGCTGGAGTTAACGATCGTAAACAAGCACGTTCTAAATACGGTGCTAAAAAACCAAAAGCTTAATTAATACTTATAGGAGGAAATATATATGTCAAGAAAAGGACGAGTTGCTAAAAGAGACGTTCTACCTGATCCAGTGTATAACTCTAAAACTATTTCTAAACTTATCAACAACATTATGTTAGATGGTAAAAAAGGTGTTGCTCAAAACATCTTATATGATGCGTTTAAAAAAGTAGAAGAAAAAACTGGGAACCCAGCTATGGAAGTCTTTGATCAAGCAATTAACAATATTATGCCAGTTCTTGAACTTAAAGTAAGACGTATTGGTGGGGCTAACTACCAAGTACCAGTTGAAGTTTCTTCAGAAAGAAGAATGACTTTAGGTTTAAGATGGTTAGTAAACTACTCTCGTTTAAGAAACGAAAAAACTATGGTTGATCGTTTAGCAAACGAAATTATTGATGCTTCAAACGGAACAGGTGCTTCTGTTAAGAAGAAAGAAGATACTCATAAAATGGCTGAAGCTAATAAAGCATTCGCTCATTTCCGTTGGTAATATAACGGCTAAAATTTTGAAGGGAGAAAACAAATGGCTCGTGAATTTTCGTTAGAAAAGACTCGTAATATCGGAATCATGGCTCATATTGATGCTGGTAAAACAACAACAACTGAACGTGTCCTTTATTACACTGGTAAAATCCACAAAATTGGTGAAACTCACGAAGGTGCTTCACAAATGGACTGGATGGAACAAGAACAAGAACGTGGAATCACAATCACTTCAGCAGCTACAACTGCTCAATGGAATGGGTATCGTGTTAATATTATCGATACACCAGGCCATGTAGACTTTACAGTCGAAGTAGAACGTTCTTTACGTGTATTAGATGGTGCTGTAACTGTATTAGATGCAAAAGCTGGTGTAGAACCACAAACTGAAACAGTTTGGCGTCAAGCTACTACTTATGGTGTACCTCGTATTGTATTCGCTAATAAAATGGATGCAACAGGTGCAGATTTCATTATGTCATTAGAATCTTTAGAAAAGAGATTAGGAGTACAAGGTGTTGCAATTCAATTACCTATCGGTGCTGAAGATACTTTCGAAGGAATCATTGACTTAATTAAAATGAAAGCTGTTTATTTTGAAGGAGCAAAAGGTGAAAATGTAATTTACAAAGAAATTCCTGAAGAATATATGGCTCAAGCTGAAGAATACCGTGCTAAAATGTTAGATCAAGCAGCAACTTATGATGATGATCTATTAATGAAAGTTTTAGAAGGTGAAGAAGTTACTGAAGAAGAAATTAAAGCAGCAATCCGTAAAGGAACATTAGCTGTAGAATTATTCCCAGTATTATGTGGTTCAGCTTACAAAGATAAAGGTGTTCAACCAATGTTAGATGCAGTAATTGACTTTTTACCTGCACCAACTGACATTCCTTCAATCAAAGGTACTGATGAAGATGGTAATGAAGTAGAAAGACATGCATCAGATGATGAACCTTTCTCAGCATTAGCATTCAAAATCATGGCTGACCCATTCGTAGGAAAATTAACTTTCTTCCGTGTATATTCAGGTACATGTCAATCAGGAAGTTATGTATTAAACTCTACAAAAGATAAAAAAGAACGTTTAGGTCGTATTCTTCAAATGCATGCGAACAAACGTAATGAAATTGATGAAGTTTACGCTGGAGATATCGCTGCAGCTGTAGGTTTCAAAAACACAACAACTGGGGATACTATCTGTGACGAAAAGAATTTCGTTATCCTTGAAAAAATGGAATTCCCTGAACCAGTTATCCAATTAGCTATCGAACCAAAAACTAAACAAGATCAAGATAAGTTAAGTAATGGTTTAATTAAATTAGCTGAAGAAGATCCAACATTCAAAACATTTACTAACCCTGAAACTGGAGATACAGTTATCGCTGGTATGGGTGAATTACACTTAGACGTAATCGTTGACCGTTTAAAAAGAGAATTCAAAGTAGAAGCTAACGTTGGTGCTCCACAAGTTGCTTACCGTGAAACAATCACTCAAGCAGCTGAATGTGAAGGTAAATATGTAAAACAATCTGGTGGTCGTGGACAATACGGTCACGTATGGATCAAATTTGAACCTAATGAAGGTAAAGGATTTGAATTCGTTGATGCTATCGTTGGTGGGGCTGTCCCAAGAGAATATATCAACTCAGTAAAAGTAGGTCTTGAAGATGCACTTGAAACTGGTATGATTGCTGGATACCCTGTATTAGACGTAAAAGCTACATTATTTGATGGTTCTTACCATGATGTCGATTCATCAGAAATGGCATATAAAGTAGCTGCAAGTTTAGCACTTAAAAATGCTGCTAAAAAATGTGGTCCTGTATTATTAGAACCAATTATGGCAGTAGAAGTAACTGCTCCTTCTGAATATTTAGGTAGCGTTATGGGTGATATTTCATCTAGACGTGGTATGATCGAAGGACAAGAAGAAAGAGGAAATGCTGTTTCAGTTCAAGCATCTGTACCATTATCAGAAATGTTCGGATACGCAACTGATTTAAGATCATTTACTCAAGGTCGTGGAAACTATACAATGCAATTTGATAGATACGAAGCTGCACCTAAATCAATTAGAGAAGAAATCATCAAGAAAAATGGTGGAAATGTATAATCTACATTAAAATCAAATAAATATTGATTTTTTCGAACAAATAAACTAGAATGTTTATTGTAAAAAATTAAAAAATAGGAGGAACCTTAACAATGGCTAAGGAAAAATTTGACCGCTCTAAAGCGCATGTAAATATCGGAACTATTGGTCACGTTGACCATGGTAAAACAACTTTAACAGCTGCAATCACTACTTGTCTTGCTAAAAAAGGACAAGCTGCTGCAATGGATTATGCTTCAATCGATGCTGCTCCAGAAGAAAAAGAACGTGGTATCACAATCAACACTGCACACGTAGAATATCAAACTGAAACTCGTCACTATGCACACGTTGACTGTCCAGGTCATGCTGACTACATCAAAAACATGATCACTGGTGCTGCACAAATGGATGGTGCTATCTTAGTAGTTGCTGCTACTGATGGACCAATGCCACAAACAAGAGAACACATCTTATTATCTCGTCAAGTAGGTGTTCCATACATCATCGTATTCTTAAATAAATGCGATATGGTTGATGACGAAGAATTAATCGACTTAGTAGAAATGGAAGTTCGTGAATTATTAAATGAATATGACTTCCCAGGTGATGATACTCCAGTAATCAGAGGATCAGCATTAAAAGCATTAGAAGGAGATCCTAAATGGACTCCAGCTATCGACGAATTAATGGAAGCTGTAGATACTTATATCCCAACTCCAACTAGAGACGTTGATAAACCATTCTTAATGCCAGTAGAAGACGTTTTCACAATCACTGGACGTGGAACTGTTGCTACAGGTAGAGTAGAACGTGGACAATTAAACTTAAATGACGAATTAGAAATCGTTGGTATCAAAGAAACTCAAAAAACAGTTGCTACTGGTATCGAAATGTTCAGAAAATTATTAGACTATGCTGAATCTGGAGATAACATTGGTGTATTATTACGTGGTATCAACCGTGATCAAATTCAACGTGGACAAGTATTAGCTAAACCTGGTTCAGTACATCCACATACTAAATTCAAAGGTCAAGTATATGTATTAAGTAAAGATGAAGGTGGACGTCATACACCATTCTTCGCTAACTATAGACCACAATTCTATTTCAGAACTACTGATATTACTGGTGTAATCGAATTACCAGAAGGTACTGAAATGGTAATGCCTGGAGATACTGTAGAATTAACAGTTGAATTAATTCACCCAATCGCAATTGAACAAGGAACTAAATTCTCAATTCGTGAAGGTGGTAGAACTGTAGGTTCTGGAAACATCTCTGAAATTATTGAATAATAATTTTAACGAAAGGTCCTTCGGGACCTTTTTATATTTAAGCACTTTTTATTACGAATGTTTCTTATTTGTAGTAAATGACTTTTTGTTCAAAATAGTGCTTTATCTAACGAAAGCGCTTGAATAATAGATATGACTTTGATAAAATAATAGTGCAGATGTAAGTAGTCTGAATATTTGTTTATAGAAGGAGATAATAAAAATGGATCAACAAGAACAAATCGTAATTAACTTAATTGTTAATGCTGGTAGCGCACGTAGTTCAGCTATCGAAGCAATTCAATATGCAAAAGCTGGAGATATCGAAAAAGCTGAAGAATCTTTAGGAAACGCTAAAGAAGCAGTTAATGAAGCTCATCATTCACAAACTGAAATGATTCAAGCTGAAATTAGAGGAGAAAAAGCACCATTAAGCTTATTAATGGTACATGCTCAAGACCACTTAATGACATCATTATTATGCATTGACTTAGCTCAAGAATTCGTTGATGTTTACAAAAAAATTGGTTAATTATAAAAAGAAGCTCTAATATGTTATTTAAAAGTCTAACTTAATGTTAGGCTTCTTTTTTTATAAAAATAAGTATATCTTTGGAGCGATGATGAAAGTCTCACTGATCAATGATGGACCAACAACAATCATCCTGGACAGTAAAGAAATCATATAGTCATAAGGCAAAGAAACGTTCTGTAAAGATCGTTTCTTTTAATCATGACAAAAAAATATAGATAAAAAAACAACGATATAAAGGCAGAAAAAGAGGGGAATAGAGAAAAAAGATAAAAAAAGATAGAAAAAAGCTTTACAAAAGGGAGAGGGGATGGTAATATAAATGGGCACTCGACGAGAGAGTCAAGTGAGAGGACATTGAAAACTGAACAGGAAAGAATAAAACACAACGTCAAT
>NZ_JAOQJR010000002.1:138388-296982 GCF_025566905.1 [Clostridium] ammoniilyticum | reverse complement strand
TTGTAAATTTCAATTTTTTGTTCGTTTGTAAGTTTAGCCATAATAAAAAGTGAACCTCCTAAGTTGTCCAACTTTTTCAGTTCACTTCAAATCACTCATTTTTTTATAAGAATTGTAAAGTTTTTAAAATATAAAGCCACATAGTAATAGAAAAACCACTTATTAAAGTTGTCAACATGACCACTGTACTTGTAAGAACTCCTTCATGTCCCATGTTTTTAGCCATCACATAGCATGATACTGTGGTTGCTGAGCCAAGCATAACAAGAATAGCAATCAGTTGTTCTTGTCTAAATCCAAAGAATATAGCTAATGGTAAAAAGAGAGTACAGAAACCAAATAATTTAATGAAAGTAGCACAAAGGGCTGGTTTTAAATCTCCTAAAGCTTTTTTATAATTAAATGTAGCACCCATTGCCATTAAACCAAGAGGAGTAGCTACATTCCCAATCGAAGTGACTGTTTTATCTAACATTGTAGGCATTGGTAAATGAAGTAATGACCAACAAAGTCCAATCACAATTCCAATTAAAATAGGATTGGTGATAATACCTTTTAAAGTTTTCATCCACATTTCTTTACTTATTCCTTTTCTTTCAGGTGAAAAGAAAGAAAGGACAACGACAGCCATAATGTTATATAAAGGTACACTTCCAATAATCATTAAAGGCGCCATTGTTGCTTTTCCATATACATTTTGAATTAATGCAATTCCTAGTAATGCCGCTGAACTACGATAACTTGCTTGAATAAATTCTCCCTGATTCTTTTTATTTTTTAATAAAAAAGAAAGTATTGTTACTATTAAAATACTGAAAATGGTAATAAAAAAACAAAATAAGCCGAACTTCGTATCCCAAATTTCCTTAAAATCTAATGTCGCTAAGTCTTTAAATAGTAATACTGGTAATGGTATTAAAAAGACAAATTTATTCATTTTTGATGCAAAAACATCATCAATAATTCCTATTTTTTTAAATAACATCCCTAATATAATCATCGCAAAAACAGGAACCGTCGCATTTAAACTAAAAATTAAATTTTCCATTATTTCCTCCCTAAAGAAAAAACCGCATAAGCGGCTTAATCTACATATGAGATTGTCATATATCTATTTTTTCCTTCACCTTTAGATTCAGTTTTTAAATGATCCATCTTTGCAATCTCTTGATGCATCACTTTTCTTTCATCTGCAGGCATTGGATCTAATTTTAAATCAGCTTTTGTTCTTAAAACTGTTTTACCAAAACGTCTTGCCATACTTGCAACTTTTTTATAACGTTCTTCTTTATAACCATTGATATCAACGCTTACTTCTAAACGTTTTTTAAATGTTGTACTGACAGCGTTTTTAATAATTAAGTTAATTGCTCTTAAAATAACACCAGCTTTACCAATTAAAATAGAGTTATTGCTTGTATTAATATTGCAATAAATTCTACCATCTTGAACATAAGAAACAGTTTCTACTTCAAATTGCATATCTGTTAAGATTTTTCTTATAAGATTTTCAATATATTCTTGAACCATTTCTACTGTCCAACAAGCAATTTCAGCTTTTTTACTAAATAAACCTTTAGTTTCTAAAGTAACTTCATAATTTAATTGATCAATTGTTACACCTAAATCAAGGCATGCTTTACTAACAGCATCATCTACTGTTTTTCCAGTATAAGTTTTCATATAAATACCTCTATTTATTTTTTATTTTGTCTTTTTGTTAAATAATTTGTATTTGCTTGATCAACTTCTTTTTGTGCTTTTTCAACATGGTAAATATAAATATACCATGTTCTAACAATTGTAATAATGTTTGTTGTCATCCAATAAAGTGACATTGCTGCAGGCATAATTGCTGCAAAGTAAATGATAAATAATGTCATGAAATTATTCATCATGTTCATTGATTGCATTTGTGATGTTTCTCTATATTTTGGATTTCTTTTTGACATGATTGTATTGATTTTCATCGCAAAATATTGAGTTAAAGCAACAATGGCAAGTAATACAATATAGGCAATCTCGAATTTAAATACGTGATCGATTGGTTTAGCACCTAAGTTAATACCAAACATATTTGTTTGATATAAGATTTCAATACGTTGAACCGCTTGCCACATTGCAAACATAATTGGTAATGTTAAGAATGTTGTAAATGAAGCCAACATACTGACATCATTTTTCTTATATAAAGCTTGAATTTCTGCAGACATTCTCATTTGAGAAGTTTGATCTTTTCTACCTTTATATTTATTTTGAATTTTTTCCATTTCTGGTTGAATCAATTGCATCTTTTGTTGAGATACTGTCGATTTAATCATAATTGGTAAAATGATAATATTAATTAAAATAGTAATTAATACAACACCTAAAGCGATATTATTTAATAAAACATCTCCTAAATAAATAATACTTTTAGAAATAGGAATAACTAATAAGAAATCAAAAATTCCTGACTTCATAGACCATGGTGTGTTTAAATTAATTGCTCTTTTAGCAATCAGTTTACCACTTGAATCAAGATTTGCTGTACATCCAGTTAAGGCTACAACAAATAAAACTAAACAAATAATTTTAAAATATTTTTTAGTTTTGTTATCTAAGATCATTTGCTGATCTCCTTTCTCTTTACTTTTTTGTACAAATACTCTAATTCTTTTTTATTTTCTATATATGTATTATCTAAGAATCTTTTTCTTACAATTACTATATAGTCAACTTCTTCATCAAAATGAAAACATTCTTGAATCATCATGCGTAACTGTCTTTTGATTTTATTTCTAGTAACAGCATTTCCTAATTTCTTGCTTACAGAAATACCAACGCGTCCGTGGCCCATTTGATTTTCATCTTTATAAATAATAAAACAAGAATTCGCAAAACTCTTTTTTCTAGCAATAATCTTGCTAAAATCTTCATTTCTTTTTACTCTAAATTCTTTTTTCATAAAATTTTAGAAAAAAATCCACCGAAAAAGTGGATTTTACATTAAGCAGTTAATACTTTTCTTCCTCTTTTACGGCGACGTGCGATTACTTTTCTTCCTCCAACAGTTGCCATTCTAGCTCTAAAACCATGAGTTTTTGCTCTTTTTCTTTTATTTGGTTGATATGTTCTTTTCATATTTTACACCTCCAAAATTTTTATCTTTTTATACAAATAACATATGCTCCTATATCTTATAGGAATTATTGTGACAAGTCAATTCTAAATTCTATATTTCTACTCTTAAATTCATGATTTTTAATGATGACAAATAATAAGAATAACAATTTCTAATGATTATTTGCACATTTTTTTGTGAACTTTTTTAATTTAGAAAAATTCTCTTTATTGTGAATAAGTTTCCTTACTTTATTATTCACATCTTGTGATATATCGAAATAGATAGAAAATTGTATAAAAATAAGTACTTTTATCAAAAAAAGTACCATCACTAAGCATAACTCTTATTAAATGCACATTATTTGTGAACATTTTTCAATCAAGTACGTACGACAACATGTGAATTTCTTTAAAGCTCATAAAAAAACTTATTCACATTTTCCTCCAACTCCTTATAAATCCTTGTTTTTCCCCCTAAAATCAAGTGTACACTTCTAAGTATTTACGTACTTTTGTATCAAAATTCATACAATATATTCAAAATAGTCACTAATCTAATGTGAATAAACTCTTTATTTTAGATATTCACATCCTAAAGTGAATATTATTTCATCTTAACCTTTATCTTACATTTCTTCTATTTTTCTAGGAAAAATCGGATTTTTTCTTAAAATTCACATTGTGAATATTCATTTTTTGTTAAATTTTATGTTTTGACAAGTTTTGCACATGCTTATTCACGTGGTGAATCGAGTTATTCATATGGGTGAATTAGTAAAAAATATACTGATATCAGCGTATTTTTTATTGTGAACAGCTATGTGCACATTGTTTTTTATTCTATACAATATGCACTAAGTTCACATTTAATAAAATTCATAGCGAAAAACGAAGTTGTGAATAATGTGAATAAGTACTCTAAATGATTGATATTTCTCACATTTTTTGTGAATAAAATTGTGAAGCTATTGTGCAGACAGTATTTTTCCTTTAAAAGAGTTCACATCTTTTATATAATTGAGTCGAAAGGGAGTTGAAAATTGTGCAAGATTTAAACAAAATCTGGTCATCTTGTGTAGAAACTTTAGAAAAAAATAAAATAGTTGATGATAAGATCATCTTGGACTCACTATTTAAACCTGCAACTCTAGAAGAAATTGAAGATAATCAAGTTATTATCACCACTGAATTAAAATGGAATATTGATGCTATTTTAGAAAAACAAGCAGAAATAGAATCTATTCTTTCTAATTCTTTTTCTAAACCAATAAAAATCAAAGTATTAGAAGTAGAAGAATATAAAAAATCTAAACAAAAAAGGGTTCCTAAAATCGATAGTCATCTTCATCCTGATATGACATTTGCTAATTTTATCGTAGGAAATTCAAACCGTATGGCACAAAATGCTGCTTTACTTGTATCAACTAAACCTGGTATGAACTTTAATCCTTTATTTTTATATAGTCATCCAGGGCTTGGAAAAACACATTTATTAAATGCTATTGGAAATAAAGCAAAAGAAACAAATCCTAATTTATTAGTAAGATATATTACTTCTAAGGATTTTGTAGATGAAATTATTAATTCTATAAAAACAAATACAACAGATGAGATTTATAGTTATTATAGAAATCTTGATATTTTATTAATTGATGATATTCAATTTTTATTTGGAAAAGAAAAAAGTAGTGAGATGTTCTTCCATATATTTAATGAAATCATTAATAACAATCATCAAATTGTTATTACAAGTGATAAAATGCCTGATGAACTTCAAGGAATTGAAGAACGTTTAATTAGTCGTTTTAAATCAGGTCTATCTTTTGGAATAGATCCACCTGAATTTGAAACAGCAAAGGCAATTTTAGAGAAGAAAATAGAAAATCTAGGTAATACAGATTTAATTATTACAGATGATGTTTTAGACTTCATGGTTATGAATTATTGTAATGATATTCGTTCTTTAGAAGGTCAATTAAAACGACTATTCTTCTGTAGTATCATGGAATCAACTAATTACATAGATATGAATTTTGCATCTGAAGTCTTTAAAGATCAAAAAACTATAAAAAAAGCACAAGAACCACTAACAAAAGAATTCATTTTAAAAACAACCGCTGAATTCTATTATTTAACCATTAGTCAAATTATTTCTAAAAATAGAACGAGAAACTTGGTAACACCTCGTGAAATATGTATGTATTTAATGAGGGAACTTTTGGATATTACTTTTAGTGAAATTGGAACAACTTTTTCCAATCGAGACCATTCTACAGTTATGAAAGCTTGTAAAAGAGTAGAAACAAAAATCAAAAAAGATCCAGATTATAAACTCGCTGTAGATAAGCTTAAACAAAAGTTAGGCACAATATAGTGACTAATATCAACAATATGTGCACATTGATATTCATATAAAAAACATTGATAAAATCAACATATTTTATATTTATGCACATTGTTCACATGCTAATAGTAATAATGACTTATTTTTAAATATATAAATAACAGGAGGCAAATATGCATTTTAGAATTAAAAGAATCAAATTATTAAACGCACTTGCTAAAGCAACAAGAGCTGTATCTGTTCGTAGTCCTTTACCTGTTTTAACAGGGATTAAATTTGATTTACAAGCTCATCAACTTATCTTAACAGGAAGTGATAGTGATATCACTATTCAAACAATTATTGATGAAGATGATGACTTAGTAATCCTTAAAGAAGGAGCAGTTGTTTTAAATAGTCGTTATATCTTTGATATTGTAAGAAAGATCAATAGTGATGATATTGAAATTGAAATTATTGATGGTTTACTTACTCGTATTAAAGGAAGTCAAATTGAATACAGCTTAAATGGTACTGATGCTATTGAATATCCACGTATTGATTTAAGTAAAACAGGAACTCATTTTATGATGAATGCTCTTGTATTAAAAAATATTATTGGAGAAACAAAGTTTGCTGCTAGTGATAAAGAAACAAGACCTATTTTAACTGGTATCAATTTTAAAGCGCATGATCATGTTTTAGAAGTTGTTGCTACTGATAGTTATCGTTTAGCTAAAAAGATTATTTCTATTGATGAAGATGTGACTTTTAATATTACGATTCCTAAATTAAGTTTAGATGAAATTAGTAAGATTATTGAAAAAGATGAACTTATTGAATTATATGTATCTGAACGTAAAGTATTATTTGTGTTTGATAAAAATATTATTCAAACACGTTTAATTGATGGATCTTATCCTGATACAGCTCGATTGATTCCTTTAGAATTTGATTATGAATTAGATATTAATAGAGCTGATTTATTAAATGCGATTGACCGTGTTTCATTATTATTAAATGAACAAAATAATATTGTGAAATTAGATATGTCTAATGAACAAGTTATTTTATCTTCATATCAACAAGAAATTGGTTCAGTAGAAGAAAATTTAGCTTCTTCTTTCTATAAAGGAGAACCACTTACTATTTCATTTAGTTGTAAATATGCAAGTGATGCTATTAAATCATTTAGTGGTGATAAAATAAAAATATTATTCACTGGAGAAATGAAACCATTCATCGTTAAAGATTTTGATTCTGATGAATTATTACAACTTGTTTTACCAGTTAGAACATATTAAGAAGCGAAAGCTTCTTTTTTTTGTAAATTTTCCTTTTAATTGTTTATTTGGGGAGTAATTTTTATTTTAAGAGCTTTTTTATCAAAAAAGTATTTTTCTATTCATAAATAAAAATAGCGAATATAGCGCAATATTTTGAATTTTTATGATTTTTATGATATACTAACTTAGTACAATTATAGAGAAAAGAAGGTTAAGTATGAAAGAAATACCAATTAAAGATGAATATATTAAATTAGATCAATTTTTAAAATTTGTTAATCTTGTATCTAGTGGGATTGAAGCAAAAATGATTATTAAAGATGGTCAAGTAAAGGTCAATGGTGAAGTGGAACTTAGAAGAGGAAAAAAGCTTCATGATGGTGATCAAGTTGAATTTGAAGGAAATTTTTATTGTATAAATGCGCATCAATAATTTAGAACTGACTGATTTTAGAAATTATAATCATTTTTTTATTGAGTTTGATCAAGGAATTAATATTTTAATTGGTGGGAATGCTCAAGGGAAAACGAATATTATCGAAGCAATCTATTTATTATCTGTCTGTAAATCTTTTAGAACACATATCAATGATCAAATGATTCAATTTGATCATGACTTTGCAAAAGTAAAAGGAAATGTTTTTTCTAATGAAAGAATGCATCAATTAGAACTTATTTTATCTAAGGAATCCAAAAAAGCAAAAGTAGATGGAAAAGATATTTTAAAGATTTCAGATTATGTAGGTTATTTAAATGCGGTTGTCTTTGTACCAGATGATTTATCATTGGTTAAAGGTTCTCCGAGTATTAGAAGAAAGTTTTTAGATTTGGAGTTATCTAAAATCTCACCAATTTATGTTTTTTATCTTACTAAGTATAATCGATTATTAAAGGAAAGAAATCAGTATCTTAAATTATTGAATCAAAGAAGAGGTAAATATGATGAATATCTAGAAACTTTAGATGAGCAATTAGCTGAAGTTCAAATTAAGATTATTGAAAAAAGAAATAATTTTATCGAACGTTTATCTTTAAAAGTAAAAGATATTTATTTAAATATTGCAAATTGTCATGAGATCGTTGAATTGCAGTATGAATGTTTTATTAAAAATGTTAATAAAGAAGATATTTTAAAACTTTATCAAAAAGGATTTGAAAGAGATTCAAGATATTTAAGTACTTATTATGGAATTCATAAGGAAGATATGAAGATCTTTATTGATAATAAGAGTGCACATCAGTTTGCTTCTCAAGGTCAACAAAGAACAATTGTTTTAAGTATGAAAATAGCTTTAATAGAATTAATAAAAGAAGAAATTGGAGAATATCCTATTCTTTTATTAGATGATGTTTTATCAGAATTAGATGATCAAAGAAAAACAAAACTTTTAGATATTTTAAATAATCGTATTCAAACGTTTATTACAACAACATCAATAGATGGAATAGAACATCATGTTATTAAAGAAGCTAAGAAAATTAATATTAATCATAGGGAGGAAAAATGATGGCAGAAGAAAATAAAGTACAACATAGCTATGATGAGTCAGATATCCAAGTATTAGAAGGATTAGAAGCTGTTAGAAAAAGACCGGGTATGTATATTGGTACAACATCATCTAGAGGGTTACATCATTTGGTTTGGGAAATTGTTGATAACTCAATCGATGAAGCTTTAGCAGGGTATGCAAGTCATATTAAAGTGATTTTGAAAGATGACGATGTAGTTGAAGTTATTGATGATGGTCGTGGAATGCCAACTGGAAAACACGCTAAGACAGGTAAATCAACAGTTGAAACAATTTTTACTGTTTTACATGCTGGTGGTAAATTTGGTGGCGGAGGCTACAAAGTTTCCGGTGGATTGCATGGTGTAGGTGCTTCTGTTGTTAATGCCTTATCTTCATGGCTAGAAGTCAATGTTTATCGTGATGGAAAAGAATACTATCAAAGATTTGAAAATGGTGGGACACCAGTTGCACCATTAAAAGAATTAGGACATACTGATAAGCAAGGAACAAAGGTTACTTTTAAAGCAGATGCTGAAATCTTTAAAGAAACAACAACTTATGATTATGAAGTTTTAAGACAAAGAATTAGAGAACTTGCTTTCTTAAATAAGGGATTAAGAATTAGTTTAACTGATTTAAGAGATGGACAAAATCGTGAACATGATTATATGTATGAAGGTGGTATTAAGGAATATGTTGCTTATATCAACAAAAATAAAACACCAATTCATGATGAAATCATTTATGTAGAAGATATGCAAAATGATATTAAGATTGAAGTTTCAATGCAATATAATGATGGTTATCAAGAAAATATTTACTCTTTCTGTAATAATATTAATACACATGAAGGAGGAACACATGAAGAAGGTTTCCGTTTAGCTCTTACAAGGGTTATTAATAACTATGCAAGAAAAGGAAACTTCTTAAAAGAAAAAGATGATGCTTTATCAGGAGAAGATTGTCGTGAAGGTTTAACAGCGATTATTTCTGTTAAACATCCTGATCCTCAATATGAAGGACAAACAAAAACAAAATTAGGAAATGCAGAAGTAAGAAAAATTGCTTCAAATATTATTTCTAAATCATTGGATCAATTTTTATTAGAAAATCCGGATACTGCCAAAATTATTGTTGAAAAAGCAATCGTTGCTTCTCATGCACGTTTAGCAGCGAAAAAAGCACGTGAAATGACAAGAAGAAAAACAGGAATGGAAATTACATCATTGCCTGGGAAATTAGCTGACTGCTCATCAAGAGATGCTAGTGAATGTGAAATCTTCATTGTCGAAGGGGATTCTGCCGGAGGTAGTGCTAAGATGGGTAGAGATCGTCGTATTCAAGCTATCTTACCGCTTCGTGGTAAAATCTTAAATGTTGAAAAAGCGCGATTAGATCGTGTTTTATCAAGTGATACGATTCGTAGTATGATTACTGCTTTTGGTACAGGAATTGGTGAAGATTTTGATATTAATAAATTACGTTATCATAAAATCGTTATTATGACCGACGCCGATGTCGATGGAGGACATATTCGTATTTTAATGTTAACTTTCTTATATCGTTATTTAAAACCTTTAATTGAAGGTGGCTTTGTTTATGCGGCTCAACCTCCACTTTATTTATTAAAACATGGAAAAGAAGAACATTATTTATATAGTGATGAAGAATTAGATGATTTAAGAACAAAGTTAGGTGAAGGTGCAAAATATTCTATCCAAAGATATAAAGGGTTAGGAGAAATGAATGCGGATCAATTATGGGAAACAACAATGGATCCTGAACATCGTATTTTAAATCGTATTGAATTAGATGAAGCAATGGAAGCTGATATGATTTTTGATGTATTAATGGGAGAAAAAGTTGAACCTCGTAGAGAATTTATTCAAGAAAACGCAAAATATGTAACTGATTTAGATATTTAGAAGGAGTAGAAAATGGATAATCAAGAAAAAGGAATTAGAAAAATTCAATTAACATCAGAAATGAAAACTTCTTTCATGAATTATGCCATGTCAGTTATCGTAGCACGTGCATTACCTGATGTAAGAGATGGAATGAAACCAGTTCAAAGACGTATTGTTTATGGTATGAATGAACTTGGTTGTTATAGTGATAAAGCGTATAAGAAATCTGCGCGTATCGTTGGGGAAGTTATGGGGAAATATCACCCTCATGGAGATTCTTCAATTTATGAAGCCTTAGTGAGAATGGCACAAGATTTCTCATATCGTTATATGCTTGTAGATGGTCATGGAAACTTTGGTTCAATTGACGGTGACGGCGCTGCCGCTATGCGTTATACTGAAGCGAGAATGTCTAAAATTTCAATGGAATTAATGAGAGATATCAATAAAGATACGATTGATTTTATTCCAAACTATGATGGTGAAGAAAGAGAACCATCGGTATTACCTTGTCGTATTCCTAACTTATTGGTCAATGGGACAACAGGAATCGCTGTTGGGATGGCTACAAATATGCCACCTCATAATATTGGTGAAGTGATTGATGCCGTTATTGCGGTAAGTAAAAATCCTGATATTACTGTTTTAGAATTAATGGAAAATTATATTCAAGGACCTGATTTTCCAACTGGTGGATATATTTTAGGAAAGAGCGCTATTAAAAAAGCCTATGAAACAGGTAATGGTCTTATTGTTATGCGTGCTAAAACAGAAATTGAAGAACATAAGGGTAGACAAAGAATTGTTGCTTATGAAATTCCTTATCAAGTAAATAAAGCAAGATTAGTCGAAAAGATTGCGCATTTAGCACGTGATAAAGTTGTTGAAGGTATTAGTGATGTTCGTGATGAATCAAACCGTGAAGGAATTCGAATTGTCATTGAATTAAAGAGAGATGTTCAAGCAGAAGTTATTTTAAATCAATTATATAAATTAACTTCTTTACAAACAACATTTGGTGTCAATAATATTGCTTTAGTTAATAATGAACCTAAAACTTTAACACTTAAAGAATTAATTCAATATTATTTACAACATCAAGAAGAAGTTATTCGTCGTAGAACACAATTTGAATTAAATAAAGCAGAAGCAAGAGCACATATTTTAGAAGGTTTAAAGAAAGCCTTAGATCATATCGATGAAATTATTCAATTAATTCGTACAAGTAGAACAACTGAAATCATTCAACAAAGATTAATGGATGAATTTGGAATGTCTGATAAACAAGCTAAAGCTGTAAGAGAAATGCAATTACAACGTTTAGCTGGTTTGGAAAGAGAAAAGATTGAAGAAGAATTAAATAATTTATTAATTACAATTGCTGATTTAAAAGATATTCTTGCTAATGAAGAACGTATCTTAGAAATCATTAGAAATGAATTATTAGAAATGAAAGAAAAATATGGTGATAAACGTCGTACTGAAATTATTCAAGGTACATTTGATATTGAAGATGAAGATTTAATTCCAGTAGAAGATGTTATTATTTCACTTACTAATAATGGTTATGTAAAACGTATGCCAGTAGATACTTATAAATCTCAAAATAGAGGTGGACGTGGTGTCAAAGGTATGGCAACAACACAAGATGATGTCATTAGTTCACTTATTCATATGTCAACACATGATGATTTATTGATCTTTACAAATAAAGGAAAGGTATACCGTTTGAAAGGATATAATATTCCTGAATTTGGTAGAACTGCTAAGGGATTACCAATTGTTAATATTTTAAATCTTGATAAAGATGAAAGTGTTAAATCATTAATTAATATTAATAAGAAAATGATTGAAGAAGATAAACATTGGTATTTATTCTTTGCAACTGAACAAGGTTTAGTTAAACGTGTTGATATTTCAGAATTTGAAAACATTAGACAAACAGGTAAGATTGCTATTAAGTTAAAAGAAGATGATTCTTTAGTTGGTGTTAAATTAACTAAAGGGGATGATGAAATCTTAATTGCTGCTAGTAATGGTAAACTTGTAAGATTCTCTGAAGGTCATGTTAGACCAATGGGAAGAAGTGCAAGTGGTGTAAGAGGTATTAATGTTGATGGTTCTAAAGTTATTGGTATGACAACAAACCGTGAAGGACAATTAATTATGGTTGTTACGGAAAAAGGTTATGGTAAGATGTCACCAATTGATGAATATCGTGTTTCTAATCGTGGTGGAAAAGGTGTTAAAACAATTAATGTTACTGAACGTAATGGACAAATTGTAGCGATTAGAGCAGTAGAAGGTAATGAAGATTTATTAATTATTACAGATGATGGTATTGTGATTCGTTTACCTATGGAACAAGTTAAAACAGCAGGACGTGCGACTCAAGGTGTAAGACTTATTAAAGTACATGATAGCAAGGTTTCTTCTGTGGAAGTTGTTGCTAAAAATGAAGAAGAAGTTGTAGAAGAAGGTGAAGAAGAGTCAGAGTAATCTGACTCTTTTAGAAATGAATGGGGAAGAATTAAAAAGATTGTTTAATCGTTTAGATCATTCAAAGTTTAGAAGTTCTTTTCATCTTGCTAAAAAGTATAAAGATTATTGTAATGAAAAAGGCTTAGATGTTATAGAACAACACGCCAGAGATTTTATTTCTAAAAGAATAGCACCGGCTGTGATTTTAAATGATGGAAAGCAAACACCGATGAAAAATCATCCTGTGTTTATTGCTCAACATGCCACAGCTTCATGTTGTCGAGGGTGTTTATATAAGTGGTATCATATTAAGCCACATACACAGTTAAATGACAGTCAACAAGAGATGATTGTTCAAGTGATTATGGCTTGGATTAAAAGAGAATTGCAAAGAAAATAGCCTTGATGTATAATCAAGGCAGTTATTAATAATATAAGGGGAAAGAAAATGATTGATATTAATTTAATTAGAGAAAATCCTACTTTAGTCAAAGAAAATATGAAGAAAAAATTTCAAGATGAAAAAGTTGGATTAGTAGATGAAGCTTATAAATTAGATAAAGATTATCGTGAAGTTGTTACAAGAGCAAGTGAAATTAGAAGTTTAAGAAATAAATATTCTAAAGAAATTGGTGCTTTAATGAGAGAAGGCAAAAGAGATGAAGCTGAAGAAATTAAAGCAAAAGTAACTTCTATGGCAGAAGAATTAAAAGATTTAGAAGTTAAAGAAGAAGAATATGGTAAAGAATTAAAAGAAATCATGATGAAAATACCAAATATCATTCATGATTCAGTACCTATTGGAAAAGATGATTCAGAAAACGTAGAAATTCAAAAATACGGAGATCCAGTTGTACCTGAGTATGAAATTCCATATCATGCTGATATCATTGCTCGTTTTAATGGTTTAGATAAAGAAGCTTCAGGTAGAACAAGTGGAAATGGTTTCTATTATTTAATGGGAGATATCGCTCGTTTATCATCAGCAATGCTTTCATACGCTAGAGATTTCATGATTGATAAAGGATTTACTTATTGTATTCCACCATTCATGATTCGTAGTGATGTTGTTACAGGTGTTATGTCATTTGATGAAATGGATGCCATGATGTATAAAATTGAAGGTGAAGATTTATACTTAATTGGAACTTCTGAACATAGTATGATTGGTAAATTTAAAGATCAAATCGTTAAAGAAGAAGAATTACCAATTACAATGACTTCTTATTCACCATGTTTTAGAAAAGAAGTAGGTGCTCATGGTATTGAAGAACGTGGTATTTATCGTGTTCATCAATTTGAAAAACAAGAAATGGTTGTTTTATGTAAACCAGAAGAAGCTATGGAATGGTATGACAAAATGTGGTCATATACGGTTGAATTATTTAGAAGTTTAGATATTCCAGTAAGAACATTAGAATGTTGTTCTGGAGATTTAGCTGATTTAAAAGTTAAATCATGTGATGTTGAAGCTTGGTCACCAAGACAACAAAAATATTTTGAAGTTGGTTCTTGTTCAACATTAGGAGATGCACAAGCTAGACGTTTAGGTATTCGTGCTAAAGGTGAAAATGGAAATTATTATGTTTCTACTTTAAATAATACAGTTTTAGCTTCAACAAGAGCAGTTATTGCTTTTATTGAAAATAACTATAATGAAGATGGATCTATTAATATTCCAGAAGCGTTACGTCCTTATATGGGTGGTAAAGATATTATTATTCCTAAAAAATAGTCACTTCGGTGACTCTTTTTTATAGAAAGGTAAGAAAAAGATGAAATTATTTATAAGTGAAGCAGAAATTGAGGATGCTTCAATGATTATTGATTATTTAAATCAGGTTGGGGGAGAAAGTGATAACTTAACTTATGGTTTAAATGAATGTTATTTAAATGAATTTGAAGAAATGGAAGTTATTCAAGATTTTATTGATCAAGAGAATAGTTTACTTTTATGTGGTTTTATTGATGATGAACTTGTTTCTTTATTATCTATTCAAGGTGAACAAAAAGAAAGATTAAAGCATATTGGTCATTTTGCAATCACTGTTAAAAAAGAATATTGGAATATGGGGATTGCTTCAATGATGATGGAAGAAGCTTTAGAAATGATCAAAGAAACATCTTTAAAAGTTCTTGATTTAGAAGTGAAAGAGGATAATTTATCAGCTATTAATCTTTATAAAAAGTTTAATTTTCAAGAAATAGGGAGATATCCTCAAATGTTTAATGTCAATCAAAAGTATTATGATGCACTTTTAATGAATTTATATATTGATTAAAAATCTAAAATACGCTATAATCATATTTGCCATTACAATAGGCGGCTTCGAACCATGTCAGGACCGGAAGGTAGCAGCATTAAGAAGTACCGTCTATGTGTGATGGTCTTTATTTTTAGAGGAAAAAAAGATGAATGATGAAGAATATATGGAAATAGCTTATCAAGAAGCTTTAAAAGCATTAAAACATGATGATGTGCCAATTGGATGTATTATTGTAAAAGATGATCAAATTATTGCCCGTGCATATAATCAAAGAGAGTATTTAAATCAAACTTATGGTCATGCAGAAATGTTAGCTATTGAAGAAGCTTGTAAAAAAATAGAAAGATGGCGCTTAGATGAATGTACACTTTATACAACTTTAGAACCTTGTTTAATGTGTTCGGGAGCTATTATTCAAAGTCATATTCAAAGAGTTGTTTATGGTGCAAGTGATACAAGATGGATGTCTTTAGATAAATTGATTCATTTACCAGATCCTAAACTTAATTATATTCCCATGATTCAATCAGATATTTTAAAAGATAAATGTTCAAAGTTAATAAAAGACTATTTTAAAAAGAAACGTCAAAAGATATGATTACTCATATCTTTTTTTCGTGTATAATGTAGGAGATAGGAGTTGAGAATATGTCATATAAAGCCTTGTATCGTACTTATCGTCCGCAAACATTTGAAGATGTCGCTGGACAAAGTCATGTTACAATTACATTAAAAAATGCAATTAAAGAAAATAGAATAGCGCATGCTTATTTATTTGCTGGACCACGTGGAACAGGGAAAACAACGATTGCTAAAATATTAGCTAAAGCTATTAACTGTACAGGAGATCATCCTCCATGTAATGAATGTCCTAACTGTAAAGCAATTACTCAAGGAGATCATCCTGATGTTATTGAAATTGATGCAGCAAGTAATAATGGAGTCAATGAAGTTAGAGATTTGATAGATAAAGTAAAATATGCCCCTATTAATGCTAAATATAAAGTTTATATTATTGATGAAGTTCATATGATGACACCTGAAGCATTCAATGCTTTATTAAAAACATTAGAAGAACCTCCAGCACATATCGTATTTATTCTAGCAACAACAGAACCACATAAAATTTTGCCAACTATTATTTCACGTTGTCAAAGATTTGATTTCAAACGTGTGGATGAACATGATATTATTAGTCGTTTGGAATATGTATTAAAAGAAGAAAATGTAGAATATGATGAAGAATCTCTTGAAATTATTTCTAAGTTGGCTGATGGGGGAATGAGGGATGCTTTAAGTATTTTAGAACAATGTTTAGCGTATGATAGACATTTAACAGTAGAAAATATTAATAAAGTTTATGGTTTATTAGCAAATGATGAAAAAATACGTTTAATTAAATTATTACTGACAAAGGATATGAAGAATGTTTTAAAAACATTAGATCATATGATGTCTTTAAGTATTGATTTAAAGAGATTGACACAAGATTTAATAGATGTTTTAAAAGATGTTATTATTTTTAAAAACACGCAAGATTTATCTTTATTATTTGTTTTGCATAAAAACGATATCCAACAAATTGTTCCTTATATATTAGTAGAAGAAGCATTTCAAATGATTGATATTTTTATGGATGCAAGTAGTCATTATGGACAGGCTGTAGATTCATCAACATATTTTGAATTAGCTTTATTAAAGATATGTAATCAAATTGAAAATGAACATAAAGAAGTTGTTGTAGAAGAACCAAAAGTTATTGAAAATGTTTCACATGAAACATTGGTTGAAGTTCAACAAGAAGAAGTGGTTGAAAAACCAGTAGAAAAGATACAAGAACCAGTAATTGAACCTCAAGAAGATTTACAAGAAAAGGTAGAAGAAAAGAAAGAACCGAAAGTTGAACAAGTAGAAACTCCTGTGGAAGAAGCTAAAGAAGAGGTAAAAGAAGTAAAAACAACAGCTCAAATAGAAGTAGACTTTAATGACATTTTAAATATTTTAGTACAGGCGAAAAGAACAGTTTTAAATGATATTCAAGATAAATGGCCAGTTATTAGAAGATATTGTTATAATCTTAATACTGCTAAATATGCAAATATGTTATGTGATGCTAAACCTGTAGCTGCTGGCGAAAAAGGTTTTATTTTGACATTGAAATATCAACCAGAAGTGAATAGTATTAACTATACAGAAAATTATTATCCATTAAAAAATTTCTTAAAAGAAGTTTTAGGATCAGAATATGATTTTATTGCAGTAATGGAAGCAGATTGGCCAAATATGAGACAAAAATTTATTCAACTTAATAAAGAAAAAAAATTACCACAACCACAACCAATTGTTTTACATCATATTGATGAATATCATGAACCGGTTGTAGAACTTACAGAAGCTCAACAATATGCGATTGATATGTTTGGTGATGAGATTGTTGAATTTGAAGAATAGGAGTGTATTATGAATTATCCAAAGTCATTTACAGATTTAGTTGAATGTTTTAAAAGACTACCAGGAATAGGTGGTAAATCTGCAGAAAGATTAGCTTATCATGTTTTATCAATGGATAAAGAATATGTCCAAGAATTTGCAAATGTGTTAGCTCATTTTCAAGATAATATCCATTACTGTAAAAAATGTGGACATATTTGTGAAGGTGAACTTTGTGAAATTTGTAAAGATGAAACAAGGGATCAATCAGTTATTTGTGTTGTAGAAAGTCCTAAAGATGTTTTTGCTATGGAAAAGGTAAGAGAATATCATGGATTATATCATGTTTTACATGGGACGATTTCTATGATTGATGGTAAAACGATAGATGATTTAAATATTAATTCTTTATTTGAAAGACTTGATGGAGTTAAAGAAGTGATTATTGCAACGAATCCTACAAGAGAAGGTGAAACAACAGCATTGTTTCTAGCTAAGTTGTTAGCGAAAAAAGGAATAGAAACAAGTAGAATTGCTAATGGATTACCAATAGGAAGTAATATTGATTATGCAGATGAATTAACATTATTAAAATCTTTAGAAGGAAGAAAGAAAATATAAGACCTTGCAAGAGGTCTTTTCTTGTTTAAATAGAAAAATCAGTTATAATAATGAAGAAAGAGGAGAGAAGTATTATGACAGGAAAGTTTATTACATTAGAAGGACCAGAAGGTAGTGGAAAAACAACAGTTTCTAAAGAACTTGTAAAAATATTAAATGAATCAGGATATAAAGTCTTACTTACAAGAGAACCAGGTGGGGTTGATATTGCTGAACAAATAAGAAATGTTATTTTAGATAAGAAAAATACAAAAATGGATGCACGTACAGAAGCTTTATTATATGCAGCAGCAAGAAGACAACATCTTGTAGAAAAAGTATTACCAGCTTTAAAAGAAGGGTATATTGTATTATGTGATCGTTTTGTAGATAGTTCACTTGCTTATCAAGGTGTTGCTAGAAATCTAGGAATTGATGAAGTTTATAATATGAATTTATTTGCGATAAACGATGTTATGCCAGATAAAACTTTATTTTTTGATATTGATTATAAAAAAGGATTAGAAAGAATTAAAGTTAATCAAAGAGAAACCAACCGATTAGATTTAGAAAAAAGTGATTTTCATAAAAATGTTTATGAAGGTTATTTAACAATTTGTAAACAATATAGTAATCGTATTGTAAAAATCAATGCAGATCAAAAGGTTGAAGATGTTGTACAAGATGCCTTAAAGGAAATTAAGAAAATATTATGATCAAAGATTATTTAAAAGAAAATCAACCTTTATTCTATAGAATTATTGAAAATGAATTTAACTTAAAAAAAATACCACATGCATTCTTACTTGTTGGAAATAATACTGATCAACCATTACAGTTTCTAACAATGTCACTTATATGTAATGAAACCTTAGCTTGTGAACAATGTATAGATTGTCAAAAAGTATTAAACCATCAATATGCAGATATTATAGAAATTGATGGAGAAGAGGAAAGTATTAAAAAGAAACACATTGAAAATATACAAGAAACTTTCAAAAAGTCTTCTCTTGAAGGTAAGGCAAAAGTTTATATTTTAAAGAATGTTGAAAAAACAACCAAAGAAGCTATGAATGCTTTACTTAAAATATTAGAAGAACCAACAGAAGGTATTTATGCAATTTTTACAACTAAAAATATCAATCGTATTTTACCAACGATTATATCTAGATGTCAGGTTATAGAATTAAAACCAGATAATAAAGAAGTACTTAAAGAAAAATTGATTGCTAAAGGATATGAAGAAGAAAAAGCAAGTGTCTTATCTTATATTATTAAAGATGAAGATGATTTAGAAAATTTAAATCAGGATAATTTTGATGATATTATGTTACAAGCAATTAATTTTATTGAGGATTTATTTTTATATAGAGAAAATCTTATCATAAACACACAAATTCATATGCTTAAAGATCATAAAGAAAAGGAAAATATTAAATTATTTATTAATTTAATTATTCTTGCACTTAAGGATATGTTTCACGTGAAACAAAATGAAAAAGCTGTTTTTTGTAATCACGTAGAATTTTTTAATTCACTAACATATGATAACAATGATATAATAAAGAAAATTGAATTATTATTAGAAACATCATACTTATTAGATACAAATGCTAATATTCCATTACTTATGGATAGTATGATGTATAGAATATAGAAAGGAATTTATATGGAAGAAATTAAACTTGCAAGTGTAAAATTTAAAAGTGCTGGTAAGATCTATTATTTTTCCACAAATTTAAAATTAAAAAAAGATGACCGAGTAGTTGTAGAAACTGCTAGAGGATTAGAACTTGGAGAAATATCACAGGAATTAAAAGATATATCAGAATTTAATTTAGATACAGAATTAAAAAAGATAGTTAGAAAAGCTACAAAAAAAGATATAGAAAATTATCAAAAAAATGTTAGGGATGCAAAACAAGCATTAGTAACATGTAAAGAAATTGTTTCAAGATATGATGTTAATATGCAACTTACTAATTGTGAATATACATTAGATAAAGCAAAAGTTATTTTTATGTACACTTCCGATGATCGTGTTGATTTTAGGGAACTATTAAAGGAATTAGCTGTTGTTTTCAAATGCAGAATAGAGTTAAGACAAATTGGTCCAAGAGATAAAGCAAAAGTAATTGGTGGAATTGGAACATGTGGTTTACCATTATGTTGTTCAACTCTTTTAGGAGAATTTAATGGAGTTTCTATTAATATGGCTAAAAATCAAATGTTAGCAATTAATATAGAAAAAATATCAGGTGCATGTGGAAGATTAATGTGTTGTTTAAAATATGAAGATGAAATTTATTCTTTAGAAAAAGAACGTTTTCCCAAAATAGGATCACATGTAAAATATCAAGATAAAGATGTAAAAGTAACAGGATTAAATGTTATTAACGATCTTGTTAAAATTGAAACAAATAATGGAATTGTATTCGTTGGTTTAGACGAAATTAAATTTGATAAAAATAATCATGCAGGAAAGAAAAATGGAAAACCAAGAAGTCATTAATTATTTATTAGCACATAATGATTTGAAAATTATCCAAAGAAAAGATATGTTTAACTTTTCTTTGGATACTGTTTTATTATCACAGTTTTGTACAATCAATAAAGATGTAAAAAATATTGTTGATTTTGGTACAAATAATGCGGCTATTCCATTATTGCTTTCAAAAAGAACACTTAAAAAAATTATAGGTATAGAAATTCAAGATGAAGCGGTTGATCTTGCTAGAAGAAATGTTGAGATGAATGATTTAAATGACCAAATTGAAATCGTTCATGGAGATATTAAAGATGTTGTCAAAGAGTTACCAAAAGCACAGCTGATTGTTTGCAATCCACCGTTTTTTGAAGTAGGGGAAAATAGTAACTTAAATGATAATGAATATTTAACAATAGCACGTCATGAAATAAAAATTGATTTAGAAGGTATTATTTCAGCGGCAGCTTATTTATTAGATAACAAAGGAAGATTTGCAATTGTTCATCGACCTGATCGTATGATTGATATTTTAAATATTATGCAAAAATATGATATTGAACCTAAAAGAATACGTTTTGTATATCCTAAAATGAATAGAGATTCACATGTCTTATTAGTAGAAGGAATGTATAAAGGAAAAAAAGGATTAAAAATCGAACCACCATTATATGCACATAATGATGATGGAAGTTACAGTAATGAAGTAAGAAGAATGTTTGGAGAGAAGATAGATGAATAGACAAAAGAGTTTTGAAAATGAAAGACCAACATTATATTTAGTAGCAACACCTATTGGTAATTTAGATGAAATGACATATCGATCTATTAATACTTTAAAAAATGTAAAATATATTGCTGCAGAAGATACAAGAAATACTGTTAAGCTTTTAAATCATTTTGAAATTTCAACAAAACTTATTTCCCATCATGAACATAACATAAAACAATCAATTCCTAAACTTATACAATTATTAGAAGAAGGAAATGATATTGCTTTAGTAAGTGATGCCGGTTATCCTGCTATTTCTGATCCTGGATATGAATTAGTTAAAGAAGCAATAGAACATGAAATAAATGTTGTTCCTATTTCAGGATGTAATGCTTGTTTAGATGCTTTAGTTGTTTCAGGAATTGCACCACAACCATTTATGTTTTATGGCTTTTTAGATCATTTAGATAAGAAAAAGAAAAAAGAATTAATTGATTTAAAAAAATATAAAGAAACAATTGTTTTTTATGAATCACCACATAGAATTAAAAAAACATTAAATTTAATGTTAGATATTCTAGGAGATAGAAATATTGCTTTATGTAGAGAAATTACAAAAAAACATGAAGAAATCATTAGAGGTCTTATTTCTGAAATTATTTCTATTGTAGAAGAATTAAAAGGAGAAATGGTTATTGTTGTTGAAGGTAGTCAAGAAGTAGAAGAAGAAATAACTTTTGAAACAACAATCAAGGAAGACGTAGATATGTATATTGAAAAAGGAATGTCTACTAAAGATGCAATCAAAGAAGTTGCTAAACAAAGAAATCTTAATAAAAATAGTGTTTATCAAGAATACCATTCTAAATAATGGTATTTTTTGTTTCACGTGAAACAAAAGATAAAATTATATATTTGTGGTATACTATAAGCAGGAGGAACAAGGAAATATGTATAGTAAACAAAGCTACAATTATGGTAGACATGGAAGCAAAAGAAGATTAAAATCCATACCTGTAATTATTACATTATTGGTTGTGATATTAATATTGGGAGGTATTTATTTTTTACTATTTAATGAGAAAAATAAATATGAAGATTATAATACTTATAATGAAACAAATAAACAATATGGAACAGTACAACACTATGAAAAAGAAAATGATGATTTTTACATTTCATTATACTATCCTAAATTAAAAGAAAAGAATTTAAATAAAATTATTAAAGAATCATATAGCACATATTTAAAATCAGAAAAAAAGAAAAAGGATCAAAAAGATATATTATATCTAGATTACTCTTGTAAAAAGATTTATAAACAATATGTTGTTGTTGAATTAGATTATAAGCGTATTAATGAAGATGAGACAAAAACAAAAGCAACAAAATCTATAATGACATATGATTGTAAAACAAATCAATTGTTAACATTAAAAGATTGTTTACATGGTAAATATGGTGATTTATTAAATACTTTAGGAGTGAGTGAGTATGATAAAGAATCAACTTCTATTAAAGTAGATCAAGATAGTTTTACATATTTTACAGATCAAAAACTAAAAAATAAAATTACTATTAATTATAAAGAAAATAAAGATTACATAAAATTAGCAAATAAAAATATTCCATCTAATGCACCATTAGATGTCAAAGCACCTAAGTTAATGAAAGTAGATCCAAAGAAAAAAATGGTTGCTATTACATTGGATGATGGACCACATAAAACATTAACAGAAAGAGCAATGAATGCATTTGAAAAATATAATGGTCGAGGAACATTCTTCGAATTAGGTCAAAACATGAATCTTTATCCAGATATTGTTAAATCAGTTTATGAAAGAGGACATGAGGTAGCAAGTCATACATATCAACATGCACAACTTACAAAATTAGATGCTACTGCTTTAGATGAAGAAATTAAGAAAACACAAGAAGCATGTTTTAAAGCCTGTGGAACAGAACCAACATTAATAAGACCACCTTATGGAGCAAAAAATGATACAGTTAAATCTGCATTCTATTCTTATGGTTTAAGTATGATTCTATGGGATGGAGATACAGAAGATTGGCGTTATAGTAAAGTAACAAATGGTGCTCAAATTGTATGTGATAATATTATTAGAGATGCTAAGTCTAAAACTGGTGATGGTAATATTGTCTTGATTCATGATATTCATGAAAATTCTGTTGCTGGATTAGAAATGGCTTTAGATCAATTAAGTAAAGAAGGTTATCAATTCGTTACTGTATCAGATTTATTAAAATATAAAGGACATTCTGAATATAAATAGTATAGTTTAGGCTATACTATTTTTGTTTCACGTGAAACATATTTTCTTTCAATGAAACTCATTGACATTGATTTAAGGGTTTGATAAAGTTAATAAGGATACAATAAATACGAAGAATGGAAGATGTTAAAGCAAGACATTTAGAGAGCTGATGGCTGGTGAAAATCAGTATGTTAAACTTTAAGAGATGGCCCAGGAGTAGTTATTTCAAATAGTTAGAAATAATCGTTAACTGCGTTAAAGTTTTGAGTGACACAGCAATGTGTAAAAAAGGTGGTACCGCGATTATTCGTCCTTTTATAAGGGCGTTTTTTATTTTTATAAAGGAGATTAGAAGATGAAAGACGAAAAAGATTATTATCTTACAACAGCAATTACTTATACTTCAGGTAAACCTCATATTGGAAATACTTATGAAATTATTTTAGCTGATGCAATTGCTCGTTTTAAAAGACAAGAAGGGTACAATGTTCGATTCCAAACAGGAACAGATGAACATGGACAAAAAATTGAAATTAAAGCTAAAGAAGCAGGAATTGAACCTAAGCAATATGTAGATCAAGTTGCAGGTGTAGTTAAAAATATTTGGGATATGATGGATACATCATATGATCGATTCATAAGAACAACTGATGAATATCATGAAAAACAAGTACAAAAAATCTTTAAAAAATTATATGACAAAGGTGATATTTATTTAGGTCATTATGAAGGTAAATATTGTACAGCATGCGAATCATTCTTTACTGAATCACAATTAGTTGATGGTAAATGTCCTGATTGTGGGGGAGATGTACATGATGCTAAAGAAGAAGCATACTTCTTTAAATTATCTAAATATCAAGATCGTTTAATTAAACATATCGAAGATCATCCAGAATTTATTCAACCAGTTTCAAGAAAAAATGAAATGATGAATAACTTCTTAAAACCTGGATTACAAGATTTATGTGTTTCTAGAACATCATTTAAATGGTCTATTCCAGTTGATTTTGATCCTAAACATGTTGTTTATGTATGGATTGATGCCTTAACAAACTATATTACAGGACTTGGATATGATGCAGATGGAAATCATGGTGAATTATATAAAAAATACTGGCCTGCTGATTTACATTTAATTGGTAAAGATATCGTTCGATTCCACACAATTTATTGGCCAATTATGTTAATGGCATTAGATATTCCATTACCTAAACAAGTATTTGGACATCCATGGTTATTACAAGGTGAAAGTAAAATGTCTAAATCAAAAGGAAATGTTATCTATGCAGATGATTTAGTAGATATCTTTGGTGTTGATGCAGTAAGATATTTCGTATTACATGAAATTCCATATGATAATGATGGAAGTATTACATGGGATTTATTAGTAGAAAGAATTAATAGTGATCTTGCTAACGTTTTAGGAAACTTAGTTAATAGAACAATTGCTATGTCTAATAAATACTTTGGTGGTATTGTAGAAAACAAAAACGTATGTGAAGACGTAGATCAAGAATTAAAAGATTTAGCGTTAGCTATGCCAGCTAAATCTATTGCTAAAATGGATGAATTCAAAGCATCAAATGCATTAGATGAAATCTTCAACTTATTAAGAAGAACAAACAAATATATTGATGAAACAATGCCATGGGCATTAGCTAAAGATGAAACTAAAAAAGATCGTTTAGCTACAGTATTATATAACTTAATTGAATCAATTCGTTTCTCAGCAGTTATGCTATATCCATATATGCCTTCAACAGCTACAAAAATCTTAGATCAAATTAATACAGATCAACGTGATTTTGAAAGCTTAAAAGAATTTGGAAACTATGCATCAGGAACAAAAGTAGTTGAAAAACCAGAAATGTTATTTGCTAGATTAGATCCAAAAGAAGTTGCTAAAAAAGTAGAAGTTATTGAAGCAAAACAAAAAGCTTCTATCAAAGCTGTAAAAGAAAAGAAAGAAAAAGAAGCTAAAGAAACAAAAGAAGAAATTACAATTGATGACTTTTCTAAAATTCAATTAAAAGTAGGAAAAGTTATTAAATGTGAAAAACATCCAAATGCTGATAAATTATTAGTAAGCCAAATTGATGTTGGTGAAGAAACACCAAGACAAATCGTAAGTGGTATTGCTGATGTTTATTCACCAGAAGAATTCGTTGGTAAAAAAGTTATTGTTGTCACAAACTTAAAACTAGCTAAATTAAGAGGTGTAGAATCTCAAGGTATGGTTCTTGCCGGTGGAGATAAAAAAGTATTAGGTGTTGTAGATGCAGGAGAATTACCAGTAGGTACAACAATCAGATAATCTAAAATCGCATGATTTCATGCGATTTTTTTCTATTCTGTCTATATTTTTTTTATCAATTATAATATAATGTCCAAGTACAAAGTAAAATTGAATAATATTTATAGGTTTTGAATATTTTATATTTAAATTAAAAAGGAATCAGGTGTAAAACCTGGACGGTCCCGCCGCCGTAATGTGGAGAATAAGCATCAAAATCACTGGGAAACTGGGAAGACGCTTAAACAAAGAAACAGAGTCGGAATACTTGCCTATATCTAAGGATACACTTTACGGAGTATAAAGTAGTTCTTCTAGATAAACTAGGATAACTATGCCTAGTTTTTATTTAGAAGTTATTTAATTTGAAAGGGGAAAGAATATGAAAATGAGAAAAATTGTATGCAGTTTTATGATTTCAGTTGTATGTTTCATGACTGCCATTTCTGGTGTATCAGCAACATCATATGATACATCAAAAATTAACGCTGCTTATTCTAAAGTTGTTGAATATTATAAAAATAACAACAATTTAAATAATGCAGATAAAATTCTTGCTGTAGAATCTTTAGGATTAGAAGCTGAAAGCAATCAATTTGATACTTCTTCAGCAGATTTAAGTAGTACATCACTTTCTAAAAAAATTGTTACAGAAGTTTTATTAGGTGTTGATCCTACAGAAGATAAAAAAACATTAGAAAGTCAAATTGATGAAAATGGTAATGTTGAAGGTAGCTGGGGAGCTTCTTCAGATGTTTGGACATTATATGCTTTATATGTAACTTCATCAGAAAAGACAAATTTAATTGCTAATAAATTAAATGATGAATTAGCAGCATCTAGTGTTTGTGGTTATGAATGGGGCGGAACTTATTACGCTGATTATGATACTACAGGATGGGTTATTGAAGGTTTAGCAGTTGTGAATAAAGAAAAATATGCGACTACTATCAATAAAGCAATTGATTATATTAAAAATAATACAACAATGACAACAACAGGATGGGTTACTGCTGATAATGTAGATACTCAATCACAAGTATTAGAAGGAATGTTCGCATATGATACAAATGCTTTATTAAATGATAGTTATACTGTTCATCCAGTAGATTGTCTATTAAATACACAATTAAGTGATGGATCATTCCCAAGTGGTTATAATGCAGAATATACAACTGCAGAAGTAGCTAAAACATTAGGAACATATAAAAATGGATCAGTTATTATTAAAGCTAAAAAAGCTTATGATAAAATGATGAATCCAGAACAACCTGATAACACAAAACCAGCACAACCAACAGATACAAAAAAAGATAGCCAATCTACAAATAAAGTTGAAACAACAAATCAAAAAACAACTTCAGTAAAAACTGGAGATGAAACTAATGTTGTTATCTTTGTTTCATTATCAATGGTGTCTGGTGGATTATTCTTAGTATTAAGAAAAGAATATGAAAGAGTTCATTAATAAAATAAAAAATATGGATAAAACAAAAAGAATTGTAATATTATTTATTACAATTTCTTTTGTTTTTATTGGTAGTTTTTCTATTTATAATGGTGTTACTGGAAATTATAAAACCAATCAAGTAGCACAAGTAGACACTACAAAAAATAAGAAAGAAAAAAATACTAAGGAAACTAAAAAAGAAGAGAAACAAGAGACAACTGATCAAACACAAGAAACAAGTGAATCTACACAAAATGACAGTCAATCATCAACACAATCAACAGATGAAACAAAAACAAATGATAAAAATAAATCAAATAGTAAATCATCATCTACAACTCAAAGCAATAGTAAAAGTAGTAGTGCAGGTCATTCTCAAAGTTCTACGAATCAATCTCAATCAAATAGTGGACAAACAAGTAATAATCAGTCAAATAATTCATCAACCAATAGTTCATCGAATCAACAACCAACTAATGAAAAAATTACAATAAATATTCAAGTAATTGGAATGGGAAATACAATGATGGCTGGTACTTTAAATGTTGATAAAAATAGTAATGCTTTAAGTGTATTAAAAATTATAGCAGCTAAAAATGGTAAAGAAGTTGAGGGTAGTGATTATTATGTTTCAGGAATAGGTGGTTTAAAAGAAAAGCAACATGGGCCAATGTCTGGATGGATGTATAGTGTTAATGGTGTTGCCCCTAATATGGCAGCAATTAAATACAATTTAAAAGATGGCGATAAAGTTGTTTGGTATTATGTTAACTATGAATAGGAGACTATATGCATTCGAGTAAAGTAAAAGAAATTAGTCTAATAGGAATATTGGCAGCTGTTAATATTGCTTCACGTATATATCTACAAGCATTACCTAATATTAAACCTGTTACTTCTATCATTATTATTTCTGTCATGTTATTTGGATTAGGTTTTGGAGTTAAATTAAGTATTGTTACAACTGTTGTTTCTAATTTGTTTTTAGGTATGGGAACATGGACTTTTTTCCAAATTCTTGCATGGGTCGTTATTTGTTTGATTACACAGGTTTTATTAGATTTTTTAAAGAAAATACATAAAGAACCTAAGTTATTTCCAATGGCTATATTTTCCTTTTTGATGGGATATGTCTTTGGTATAGTTGTTTCTCTAGAACAATTAATGTTAGGTGGTCCTTCTTTATATATTGTTTATTATATGGCAGGATTGTTATTTGATACTTTTCATGCAGTAGGTAATTTTTGCTTTTATTTAATATGTGCACCTATTTTAATGAAAGTATTAAAAAAGGAATCAGAAAGAATAAGATTAAAACAAGACTAAGTTCTTGTTTTTCTTTTTGATTGAATTATAATAAAGTAAGAATTTATCATGAAAGGAAGAGTTTTATGATTGTAAATGAAGAAGCAGTTAAAAAAATATTAGAAGAAGTAAAACCAGCAAAATTAGTTGCTGCAACAAAATATGTAGATGTTAAAGAAATTGAAAAATTAGAAAAATTAGGAGTTACATGTTTTGGAGAAAATAGAGTACAAGCTTTTTTAGAAAAGTATGAAAATTATCATGGAAATGGTGAGTTTCAATTTATTGGAACACTTCAACCAAATAAAGTAAAATATATTATTGATAAAGTGACTTTAATTCATGCTGTTGATCGTTATTCTTTATTAAAAGAAATAGAAAAACAAGCAGCTAAAAGAGATTTAGAAATGCCAGTTTTAATTCAAGTAAATATTGCTAAAGAAGAAAGTAAACATGGTTTTGAAGTAGAAGAAATTGATGAAGTATTTAATAGTTTAAAAGATTATCCTCATGTCAAAGTAAGAGGACTTATGATGATGGCACCACATATTGAAAGTAGTGAAACTGAAAAGTATTTTAAAATGACACAAGAGCTTTTACAAAGACTTCAAAAAGATTATCCAATGTATCAATTGGATCAGTTATCAATGGGAATGTCTAATGATTATCATGAAGCTTTAAATCATGGTTCTACAATGATTCGTATAGGAAGTGCATTATTTAAATAGATATGAAAATATCTATTTTTTTTGTTTTAGTAATTAATTTCAAATAATTTGACATAGTGTGACAAAAGCGTATAATGTTAGCAGCCGAACAAAAAAGGAGACATTTATGGAACATCGAATAGGAATGGAAATACGTGTTTTGTCTAAATATATGGGACGTTATTTAGATGATATTCATGGTATTGATTGTATGTTATCAGGACCGCAGGGGTTAATTCTTATTTATTTATGTGAAAATGATGAAGAAATTTATCAAAAAGACATAGAAAAATATTTTAATATTAGAAGATCAACTGCAACAGGTCTTTTAAATTCTTTAGAAAAGAACGGATATATCACAAAAGAACCTGTTGAAAATGATAAACGTATGAAAAAAATCAAAGCAACTGAACATGCGTATAGTACAGTAGAAAAGATTGATAATCATGTTATTCAATTAGAAAAAATTATGTTAGATGGAATTGATGAAAAAGAAGTGAAACAATTTAGAAATACAATTTCTAAAATGACACTTAATTTAGTAAAGGAGTCAAAAAATGGATAAATTATATTACATGGGAATTGATGTTGGATCAACAACAGTAAAATTATATGTGGAAGATCAAGAACATCAATGTATCTATTCAAAATATCAAAGACACTATTCTGATGTTAAACCAGCAATAGAAAGTCTAATTAAAGAAGTTCAAGAACACTATGGAAACTTACCAGTTAAAGTAGTGATGACAGGATCAGGTGGTTTATCTTTATCAAAACATTTAAATGTAGAATTTGTTCAAGAAGTGATTGCTTGTACTAAAACAGTGGAAACTTATATTCCTGAATGTGATGTAGCAATTGAATTAGGTGGAGAAGATGCTAAAATCACTTACTTTGAATCAACTCTTGAACAAAGAATGAACGGGACTTGTGCAGGTGGTACAGGAGCATTTATTGATCAAATGGCTTCCTTATTACAAACAGATGCTGCTGGATTAAATGAACTTGCTAAAAACTATGAAACAATTTATCCAATTGCATCTCGTTGTGGTGTATTCGCTAAAACAGATATCCAACCATTAATCAATGAAGGGGCAGCTCGAGAAGATATCGCTATTTCTATTTTCCAAGCCGTTGTCAATCAAACAATTAGTGGTCTTGCTTGTGGTAAACCTATTCGTGGTAAAGTTGCTTTTCTAGGAGGACCTCTTTATTTCTTAGATCAATTACGTGCACGTTTTATTGATTCATTAAACTTAAAAGATGAAGATGTTATCTTTCCTCAAAACTCACAATTATTCGTAGCTATGGGAGCATGTTTACTTGCTAGAGAAGATAAAGTGAATAAAACAACAATTGATGAACTTGTATATATTTTAGATTCATTAAAAGATGGTATTTCTGATGAAACAGATACTTTGAAACCATTATTTGAAACAGAAGAAGATCGTATTGAATTTAGAAATAGACACTATCGTACAAAAGTAAAGAAAAGAGATTTAAATACATATCAAGGAAAAGCTTTCTTAGGTGTAGATGTTGGTTCGACAACATCTAAAGCTGTATTAGTTGATGAAGATGGTTCTGTATTATATACATTCTATTCATCTAATGAAGGAAATCCAATTGAAGTTGTTCGTAAGATTTTAAAAGAAATCTATGAAATCTTACCTAAAGGAGTAGAACTTGTTCATGCTGGGTCAACTGGATATGGTGAAGCTTTAATTAAATCTGCATTTAAAATGGATGTCAGTGAAGTAGAAACAATTTCTCACTTTACAGCCGCTAAATATTTTAAAGATGATGTTTCATTTATCTTAGATATCGGTGGACAAGATATGAAAGCTATCAAGATCGAAGATGGTATTATTCAAGATATTTTATTAAATGAAGCTTGTTCATCAGGATGTGGATCATTTATTGAAACATTCGCTAAATCATTAGGATACAATGTTGCTGATTTCGCTAATCTAGCTTTACAATCAACAGCACCAATTGATTTAGGATCACGTTGTACTGTATTTATGAACTCTAAAGTAAAACAAGCACAAAAAGAAGGAGCTAAGATTGAAGATATTTCTGCAGGTCTTGCTTATTCTGTTATTAAAAATGCTTTATATAAAGTTATTAAATTACGTTCGCCTGAAAGTATTGGTAAATCAGTATTAGTACAAGGTGGAACATTCTATAATGAATCTGTTTTAAGAGCTTTTGAACAAGAAACAGGAATCAAAGCGATTCGTCCAGATATCGCTGGATTAATGGGAGCCTTTGGTATTGCTTTAATTGCTAGAGAAAGATATCAAGGACAAGGAACAACATTACTTAATAAGGAACAAGTTGATGCTTTCGGTTATGAAAGTACAATTCGTTATTGTCAAAAATGTACAAATCATTGTATGTTAACAGTTTCTTCATTTAATGATGGTAGTGAACATATCAGTGGAAACAGATGTGAAAGAGGAGCAAACTTACCTCCTAAATCAAAACAATTACCAAACTTATATGATTATAAATATCGTCGAGTTTTCAATTATCGTTCATTAACGGCTAAAGAAGCAAAACGTGGAACAGTAGGGATTCCTCGTGTTTTAAATATGTATGAAAACTATCCTTTCTGGCATACATTATTTACTGATTTAAAATTCAGAGTAGTCTTATCACCACGTTCAAGTAAAAAAATCTATGAAAAAGGAATTGAATCTATTCCATCAGAAAGTGTATGTTATCCAGCTAAATTATCACACGGACATATTGAAAGCTTAATTGAAAAAGGAATTAAATATATTTTCTATCCTTCAGTTGCTTATGAAAGAAAAGAAAATGTTACTCAAGGAAATCATTACAACTGTCCAGTCGTAACTTCTTATCCAGAAGTTATTAGAAATAACGTAGATAACTTAGAAATAAATGAAATCATCTTTAGAAATCCATTCATAGATTTAAGTAATCGTAAAACAATGTTTACAAACTTAAAAGATGAATTTAAATCATTTGGTATTAGTGATAAAGAATTAAAAGCAGCGATTGAACATGCTTATGAAGAATTACAACAATGTCGTTTAGATATCCAAGGAGAAGGAGAAAAAGTCCTTGCTTACTTAAAAGAAAATAATATGACAGGGGTTGTTTTATCAGGTAGGCCATATCATGTCGATCCAGAAATCAACCATGGATTAGCTGATTTAATTACTGGTGAAGGCATGGCTGTTTTAACAGAAGACAGTGTTTGTCACTTAGATAAAGAATTAGAAGAATTACGTGTTGTGGATCAATGGACATATCACTCAAGAATGTACCATGCAGCATCCTTTGTTTCATCTCAACCAAACTTACAATTAATTCAATTAACATCATTTGGTTGTGGATTAGATGCTGTTACGGCTGATCAAGTGGCAGAAATCTTAAATGCGAGAAATAAAATCTATACACTTATTAAAATTGATGAAGGAAGTAACTTAGGAGCAATTCGTATTCGTATCCGTTCATTAAAAGCAACAATTGATAAACAAGAAAATAAAGAAATTGATTTATCTAAAAAATATAAACCAGTCAAAGTACCATTCACTAAAGAAATGAAAGATGATCGTTGGACAATCCTTTGTCCGCAAATGTCACCAATCCATTTCCAATTTGTTGAAAAGGCAATGCAAGAAAGTGGTTATAACTTAAAAGTTTTACCATCAGTAGATAAAGGAGCTACAGAAGCAGGATTAAAATATGTTAATAATGATGCATGTTACCCAAGTATCCTTGTCGCTGGACAAATGATGGAAGCTTTAACAAGTGGTGAATATGATGTCAACAAAACAGCCTTGATCATTTCTCAAACAGGTGGTGGATGTCGTGCGACAAACTATATCGGATTTATCCGTAAAGCTTTAAAAGATGCTGGTTTAGAACAAGTACCAGTAATTAGTGCCAATTTACAAGGTATCGAATCAAACCCAGGATTTAAAATTACCTACTCACTTGCAAAGAAAGTTATTATCGGTGCAATGTATGGAGATTTATTCATGAGAGTCCTTTATCGTGTAAGACCATATGAAAAAGAAAAAGGAAGTGCCAATAGACTTTACCAATCATGGGTAGAAAAATGTATGAAAAATATTGAAACAGGTAGCATGAAAGAATTTAAGAAAAATGTTTATCAAATCGTAAAAGATTTTGATGAATTACCTTTATTGGATGTCAAGAAACCAAGAGTTGGTTTAGTAGGAGAAATCCTTGTTAAATTCCATCCAACTGCTAATAATCAAATTGTTGATATTATTGAAAGAGAAGGTGGAGAAGCGGTTATGCCAGATTTAATTGATTTCTTCCAATATTGTTTCTATTCAACAACATTTGAAAGAAAACATTTCAATGCGACAGCTAAAGCTACTAAGCTATGTGAATTCGCAATTAAAGCCGTTGATTTCTTAAGAAAAGATATGATCAAAGCTTTAGAAAAATCAAAACGTTTTGATCCACCAGCTTCTATTGAACATCTTGCTGATAAAGCTAAAGAAGTTGTTTCAATTGGTAACCAAACAGGTGAAGGTTGGTTCTTAACTGGTGAAATGATTGAACTTATTGAAAGTGGAGCACCAAATATTGTATGTATGCAACCATTTGGATGTTTACCAAACCATGTTACAGGTAAAGGTGCTATTAAGGCTTTAAGAAAGAAATATCCTCAAAGTAACATTGTAGCTGTTGACTATGATCCAGGAGCTAGTGAAGTTAACCAATTAAATCGTATTAAATTAATGCTTTCAACAGCTTTTAAAAATTTAGATAAATAAAAAATAGTGGTTCGTATGAACCACTATTTTACTACCTTTATATTTTGACAAGATTGCAAGTTGATAACATGATATTTGTTTTATTGATTGAATAATGATTTTTAATTGAACAGATAATCAAACTATCACGGCTTTCTTTATAGGATAATGTTTCACATTCAGCAAGAGAAAGCATAAAGTTTGTTTTCTTTAAATCAATATTTAAAACTAAACTCATTTGAATAAGATCATCTCTTTGAGGTTGAATTTTTCCATTAAGAATACCATTCAAAGTATTTTCATCAATTTTTGTTTCATTATATAACTTGATTGTAGGAATACAGTAATATCCTAATAAAGCATAAAAATAAGTTAAAAAATCTAAATCTGGAAATTCGTGTTTTACTTCATCAATATTGGCACATGTATCAACAAGCATAAATAATCTATCGGCATTCATCATATCACCTACTTATTATAATTTTAACCCCTTTTAAATCATTGAACAAGTTTAAAAATATTTATTTTACTAATAATATTTTATAATAATAATTTTAAAAAGATTGTAGAAAAAAAGAAGTAAAAAAAGGATATAAAATCTAAATAATTTGCATAAAATAGTATAAAAGAGTATGATATGAATAAGAAGGGGATGTTTATTATGTGCTTAGGATTATTAATGATGCTCTTGGCAGGTAGTGTAGTTTATTTTGGTAAGAGTTATTTTGAATATAAATTGAGGGAAGAGTAATCTAGCATTCGCTAGATTATTTTTTTTAAAATGAAAAAACTGATTAGTCTACTTGTATTATTTTTATTATGTGGATGTTTTCCACAATCTTACCAAAGTATAGAAAATAAATTTAAACAAGATCAATGTTTTAAATATCATTATCAGCTTTTAAATAAAAAACAAAAACAACTCTATCAAATAATTTATAATATTGCTTATACAAGAACACAAAATATTTATATTAAAGAAAAAGAGATAGATAAAGTAAGTCAAATTGTTAATGCAGTTTTAAAGGATCATCCAGAGTTATTTTATATTAAGGAATGGTCCCTTAATACAAAAGGTCTTTTTAATTTTGAATATAGTATGAAAGAAAAAGAAATTCTTAAAGATCAAAAAAGGATAAAGAAAATTGTCAAACAACTAAAAGAGGATACACAAAATTTAAAATCCTATCAAAAAATAAAATATATTTATGATGACGTTATTACTCATTGTAAGTATAATGAACAAGCAAAATATAACCAAGAAATAATCAGTGTTCTTATTAATCATCAATCAGTTTGTAGTGGTTATGCAAAAACAATGCAATATCTACTCAATCAATTGCATTTTAAAGCAACATTTTTAACAGGGAAAACAATAAAAGGAAGAAGAGACAAACATGCAATAAATATGATAAAATATGACAATGATTATTATTATATAGATGCAACCTGGGGTGATTTAGTATTAGCTGATGATGAAATCATCAATAATAATTATTTAATGTTTGATAGTCAAACAATGAAACAAATGTATGATTTAGATGATCATTATAAAATAACTAAAAATGATAAACATACTTATTTTAAAGAAGAAGGGTTGTATTTTGATTTATATCAATTAAATACTTTAAAAGCTAAAATAAATAAAAATCAAAGAGAATGTTATTTGCAATTTTCAAATGAAGTATATAATGATGCTAAAGAAAGATTAACAAAAAAAGGAGATGCCTATCGTTTAATAGAAGGGGTAGATCATATTCAATATATCACGAATGATCAATTGAAGACGATTTATTTAAAATGGTAAAGTTATGAAAAGAATTAATGAAATAGTAGTTGTTGAAGGAAAAACAGATAGTCAATTATTAAAAGAATTATATGATGTTGATACTATTGAAACACATGGGCTAGGATTAGATGAAAAAACATTAGAACTTATTAAAGAAGCTAGTAAGACAAGAGGAGTTATTGTCTTAACAGATCCAGATTATCCAGGATTAAAGATTAGAAATCAAGTAGAAAAATATGTACAAAATTGTAAACATGCTTTTGTTGATAGAAAAGATGCTATTGGTAGAAAGAAATTAGGTATTGCTGAAGCAAATAAAGAAGCTGTAAAGAAAGCAATTGAAAATGTTGTTACATTTTCAAATCAAGAAGAAAGTATTTCTTGGAAAGAGTTTTTAGAATTAGATATTATTGGAGATAAAAAGAAAAGATTAAAGGTTTATGATTTATTTCATTTAGGATATGGCAATGCAAAGACTTTGTTTAAAAGATTAAATATGGTGGGTATTTCCAGGGAAATGATAGAGAAGGAGTTAGAGAATGAAGGATATAGCGACTAAAAGTACAACTCAATATATATTAGATAAATATGATTTATATCCTAAAAAGAAATATGGGCAAAACTTTTTAATTGATCCTCATGTCGTAGAAAAAATCGTTCGTTGTTCAAGTGTTAATGAAAAATGTGCAGTGATTGAAGTAGGACCTGGAATTGGTGCTTTAACTCAAGTATTAGCACGTTATGCAGGATATGTAAGAAGCTATGAAATAGATACACGTTTTAAAGGAGTCTATGAAGAGTTTTTAAATCAGGAAAATATTGAGATTGTTTTTGAAGATTTTTTAAAAGTAAATTTAGAGGATTTAATGACTTTAAAGGATAAGTATGAAAAAGTTATTTTAGTAGCTAATTTGCCTTATTATATTACAACTCAAATTATTGAAAAGGTTTTAACTGAAAGTAAAGTTATTGATGAAATTGTCGTGATGGTACAAAAAGAAGTGGCTTTAAAATATACAAGCGATTATAAAAGTCCACTGATGTATATGATTGAAGATATGGGTAAAATTGAATATATGTTTACAGTAAGTCAAAATGTTTTTATTCCTGCACCTCATATTGATAGTGCTATTTTAAAGATTACAATTAATAAGGAAGCTAATTTAGATTTATATAAAGTATTAAATAGTGCTTTTAAACAAAGAAGAAAAACGATTTATAATAATTTAAAACAAGAATATCAAAATGCATTAGATGTTTTAAATGAAAATCAAATAGATCAAAAATTAAGATGTGAACAACTTACATTAGAAGATTATCAGGCTATCACAAAATCATTATATAAACATACTATATAATGGTGATAGAATGAAGATAGGTGATATTGTAAGTAGAAAAAAATATCATCAAGATATTATTTTTGAAGTCATTGATATACAAGAAAATATTTGTTATTTAAGAGGAATAGAGTATCGTTTGATTGCGGATAGTGAAATAGATGATTTAGAGCTTGTTCAAGAGAAAAGAGTAATAGAAGATGTGCATTTACCACAAGAAAAATGTTTAAAGGGAAGTGTTTTACATTTAGATGGAGATCCTTCTTATTTAAAGATGTGTATGAAAAAATATCAAGAATATGGTATTAGAGCATATGGTTATTATTTTAAAGAAGAAGAGTTTGCTAGTAAAATAACCAACCTATTAAAAAAACATAATCCACATCTTTTAGTCATTACAGGACATGATGCTTTGAAAAAAAATGGACATAAAAGAAATAGTCAAGATTATTTGCACAGTTTAGATTTTGTAGAAGCAATCAAAAAGGCTAGAGAATATCAACCCGACAAAGATGCATTAGTAATCTTTGCAGGAGCGTGTCAGTCATACTATGAACTTCTAGTAGCGAGTGGTGCTAACTTTGCATCAAGTCCTTCAAGAAAAAATATTCATGCGTTAGATCCTGTTATTATCACAACTCAAATCGCAAGTACAAATATTAAAGAGTATGTTGATTTAGAAAAAGTTATAGAGAAAACCTCTTTTAAACAATTAGGTGTTGGTGGAATTGATACAAGAGGGGTTGCCAGAAATTTGTATCCGAGGTAATGAAAAATGAAAGTAAGAGCATATGCAAAAGTAAATTTAGCGTTAGATGTTGTAAGAAAAAGAGAAGATGGATATCATGATTTAGAAATGATCATGGCACCTATTACTTTACATGATCTCATTTATATTAATGTCATTGATGAAGGAATTGAAATTGAGTCAAATAGTAAGATCGTTCCTACCAATCAAAGAAATATTATGTATAAAGTTGCACAATTGATGCAAGAAAGATACGGATTAAAAAAAGGTGTTAAGATCTTTGTCTATAAGCATATTCCAACGCAAGCAGGATTAGCTGGTGGAAGTGCTGATGGAGCAGCAGTTATTAAAGCCATGAATAAATTATTTCATTTAAATTTATCTTATGAAGAAATGGCTGCTTTAGGAAAAGAAGTAGGAGCAGATATTCCATTTTGTATTTATGAAAAAACAGCTTTTGTTGAAGGTGTTGGTGAAAAACTACAATTTATTGATGAACCTTTTGAAGCTTATTTATTACTTGTAAAACCTAAAAAAGGTGTTTCAACTCAAAAAGCATTTACTTCATTAGATTTATCTAAAGTAAAACATCAAGATTGCAGAAAGATGAAAAAAGGAATTGAAATGAATGATTATCAAGCAGTTATTGATAATCTACAAAATACATTAGAACTTCCTTCTATTAAAATGGTGCCACAAATTAAAGAAATCAAAAAAGAAATGATGAAGTTAGGTTTTGATGGAGCTTTAATGTCAGGAAGTGGTTCATGTGTATTTGGTATTACTAGAAATCAAGAAATTATGAATAAAGGATATGAATTCTTTAGAAAACGTTATTTTTTTGTTAGAAAATCGAAAATTTTAAACAAGGAAGAAAATCTGTGATAAGATTTTCTTTTTTTGAAAAGATGTAGGAATTTGCAATAAATTGTCTTATTCATCTTTAATTATGAGTTATATTTTGTTAGAATGACGTCGTAGAGGGGTGTGACGATGAAAACTTACGCAGTAGTAATGGCTGCCGGAAAAGGTACAAGAATGAAATCCGACAAGCCTAAAGTAGTACATGAAGTTTTATATAAACCGATGGTTTGTCATATCGTTGATGAATTAAAAGGTTTAGGTGTTGATGGTATTTATGTTATTGTTGGACATAAAGCTGAAGAAGTCATGAAACTTGTTGATGGTGTTGAGTTCGTAATGCAAAAAGAACAATTAGGAACTGGACATGCATTGATGCAAGCAAAAGATGTTTTAGGAGATAAAGAAGGAACAACTATTGTTTTAAATGGTGATGCACCATTAATTACTAAAGAAACATTACAAGGGTTAATTCAATATCATAATGAACATCAAATGAAAGGAACAGTCATGACATGTGATTGTGACTTAAATAAGAAATTTGGTCGTATTATTAGAAAAAATGATCAAGTTAAAGGTATTGTTGAGTATAAAGATTGTACAGATGAACAAAGAAATATTTCTGAAATGAATGTTGGAGAATATTGCTTTGATAATGCTGCTTTATTTAAAGCATTAGAATCAGTAACAAATAACAATGCTCAAAATGAATACTATATTACAGATGTAATTGAAATTATGAATCATCAGAACTTAAATGTTGGTGGTTATAAAATTGATGACTTATCAGAAGTTGGTGGAATTAATGATAAGTTTGAATTACAAGAAGCAACAAAACAATTACAATATCGTATTAATAAAAAACATCTATTAGATGGTGTAAATATTGTAGATATGACAAATACTTATATTGGTAGAGATGTAGTGATTGGTCATGATACAACAATTGAACCAGGATGTATTATTAAAGGAAAAACAGTGATTGGTAATGGATGTCATATTGGACCTTATTGTGAATTTGATAATGTAGAAATCAAAGATAACGTAGAAATTAAATTCTCTGTTATTGCTGATTCGATTATTGAAAACGGTGTTGATATCGGGCCATATGCAAGACTTAGAAATCATTGTCATATCTTAGAAAATGTCCACATGGGTAACTTTGTGGAAATGAAAAAAGCAACTTTTGGTAAAGGAAGTAAAGCTGCGCACTTGAGCTATATTGGAGATGCGACAGTTGGTGAAAACGTAAATATTGGCTGCGGTACTATTACAAGCAACTATGATGGAAAAAATAAATTCCAAACAGTAATTGAAGACAACGTTTTCGTTGGCTGCAATTCTAATTTAGTTGCTCCTGTAACTGTTGGTAAAAATGCATTTATTGCTGCTGGATCAACAATTACAGATGAAGTTCATGAAGATGCTTTTGCAATTGCTAGAAGTAGACAAGTGAACAAAGAAGGTTATAGTAAAGTATTAGAAGAAAAAAGAAATAAAATAGGAAAATAGGGGTAAAAGAAAAAATGAAAAACAAAATTACAGTATTTGCTTTATCATCATCAGTAGAATTAGCACAAGACATTTGTGATAATTTAGGTTGTGAAATGGGAAAATCAAAAGTTCACCATTTCGCTGATGGAGAAATCTTAGTTGAAATTGATGAATCAGTTCGTGGAAAAGATGTTTTCATTGTCCAATCAACATCTAATCCTGTTACTGAAAACTTAATGGAAATCTTAGTTTTAGCAGATGCCTTAAAAAGAGCATCAGCTGGAGAAATTACAGCTATCATGCCATACTTTGGATATGCTAGACAAGATAGAAAAGCAAAACCTAGACAACCAATTACATCTAAATTAGTTGCTGATTTATTAACAACTGCTGGTGTTAATCGTGTTGTAACAATTGATTTACATGCTGCACAAATTCAAGGATTCTTCAATATTCCTGTAGATGATATGCAAGCATTACCATTAATCTGTAATTATTTCAAAAATAAAAACTTAGATGATATTTGTGTTGTTTCTCCAGACCATGGTGGAGCAACTCGTGCTCGTAAAATGGCAGTTGCTTTAGATTGTCCAGTAGCTATCATTGATAAAAGAAGACCAAAACCTAACGTTGCTGAAATCATGGGTGTTTTAGGTGATGTTGAAGGTAAAAACTGTGTCATGATTGATGATATGATCGATACAGGTGGAACTATTGTAGCAGGTATTGATATGTTACTTGAAAAAGGTGCAAAAAATGTTTTCGTTGCTTGTACACACCCAGTATTCTCAGGACCAGCTGTTGAAAGATTGAAAAACTGTTCAGCTAAAGAAGTCGTTGTTACAGATACAATTATTTTACCTAAAGAAAAACATTTCGATAAATTAAAAGTTGTTTCAGTAGCATCATTACTTGCTAAAACAATTGAAAGTATTGAAAATAATTTACCAGTAAGTGATGTTTTCCAAGAATTTGATTTCGAAAAATAATATAAAAAATAAAAGTCTTCCTTTGATGGAAGGCTTTTTTGTTTCACGTGTAAAACATTTATAAATTGAGATAAAATCATGATAATAAGACTAAAAATACTCATTTTGTTACAGATATGAAACAAAATTAGACATTGAAAAATAAAAGAGGCATGTTAAACTCCTTTTAGTTAGCAAAGACTAACTTTATAGGAGGAAAAAATGAAAAAATTATTAAAGATAACACTTGCTTTAATGATGGCTTTAGGATTACAACTGACATCATTAAAGGTAGTCAACGCATTAAATATTGATTTATCAAAAGCAGGGACATATCAAATTCCTGTTGAAAATTTAAAAAGTGCTGCACCACTTCCAGCAGTACAAAAAGCCTTTGCTGGTGCCTTTGGTGATACATTAGAAGTAACTGTTGATCAAGATGGTACAATACAAGCAGTTGCTACATTACAAAATATGATTATTAACATGGGATCAGAATATTATGCAAATGTTTTAACAATTGCTAATGGAACAACTCTTTCAACAAAAGTAGAAAAGTCTACACAAGGAATGGGTGGAGAAACATTAGAAGTAGAAGTACCAGAAAAAATTTCTTTTGAATTACCTCAATTAGATGAAAATAATTCAACAGTTTTATCAATTACAGTTGATTTTATGAATTATTTTATGGGACAAGGAAAGGATTATCCAACAAATGTAACTTTAACATTAGATTTAGATAATGCAAAAGAATTACAAAAAGAATATGTTTTAGAAGATGGTACATATGACGTTCCTGTAAATGTTTTAAAAGAAAATAGTGATGATCAATCAATGGCAGCACAAGCTGTTGAATCAGCACAAATCACTGTTCAAAACAATGAAGTTGTTGTTACTTTAAAATTAAAAGAAATGACAATGTATGGACAAACTGCTTCTGTTGATAAAATGGAATATCAATTAAAAGATGGAACATATAAAGAAGCAACTGTTATTGAGGAAGAAGATGGACATCCAAAAAAAGTACAATTCAAATTAGATGAAAATAAAGAACTTACAAATGTTAAGTTTTATTATGGTGGAAGCTCAAGAGGTGCTATTGCAAGATTACAATTAAAATTAGATGGTCTAACAAAAGTTGATCCTACACCAGAAACACCAAAAGATGATGAAGATAAAAAAGATGAAGAAAATACTTCTCGTTTTACAAAAGATGGAACATATAGTGTAGATGTTGCTTTATGGAATGCTACAAGTGATAAAGAATCAATGGCAGCTTCTGCTATCAATTCAAAAGCAAAAATTATTGTTAAAGATGGAAAAGCAACAATGTATCTTTCAACAAAAGAAATGTCATTTGGAAGTATTAAAGCAAGTTTACAAGAATTCTATATTGGAAGTGAACAAGAAGATTATAAAAATCATGGTGCTACAATCATTGAAAAAGATGCACAAGGGAATCCAACATTATGGGCCTTTGAATTACCTCATGAAAATGAATATATCAATGTAATGATGAATCCACATGTTGCTATGATGGGAAATATGGATTTAGCAGCAAGATTAAAAATTGATTATACTACTTTAACATATGTTTCAGATAAAACAGAATTAGAACCAAATACTAAAAAAGATGATCAACAAGAAAATACAAATAAAGATCAAACAGCAAATAAAGAGAATCAAATAAATGAAAATCAATCAGTTAAAACAGGTGATCAAACATCTATTCAGTTATTCATGACATTATTTATTATTTCTATAACAATGATTGGATTTATTTTAAGAAAGAAACATGAGGCATAAAAATGCCTCATGTTTTTATGGAGGAACTATGAAAAAAATATTACAAATAAATATCATTTTAATGATGCTATTCATGTTTATTTCACCAGTTAGTGCTTTAAATGATGGGGCATATCTTGTTAGTCGTTCTACAAGTTATACCAATCCTCTTACCGGTAAAACAGAAGACGGAGGAGAAAATATTGCTTTAGGTGAAAGTATGGTAAGTAATATTGTCGAAAGTCAATTATTGGTTGAACAAATTAATGGAAAGTATTATATCACTGTTGGTTTAGGGTTAGCTTCTAATGTCAGCAATGTACGATTTAAAGTGATGACATCAAGTGGATCAATGAGTTCAGTTTCAGCAACTAAAACTGGAAGTAGTAGTGCTAATGGAGATACTGTTAATCATTATAGATTACAAGTCAGTTCTTTGGAACTTTATATAAGTCCTATTATGTATGTAAATCCAATGGGAAGAGATGTACAGTTTTTTATTAAACCTAATATTTCCTCGGCAATAGCAGGAACAGGAATTTATAACAGTCAAATGATCCCTCAAAATACAGAAACCTCAACAAGTCAAAATACACAAACAAATACATCTAAATCAACAACAAATCAAACAACTCAAGAAGAAACAACTGAGGAAACACAAACACCAGAAACTACTGAAATTCAACAAGCAATAGTAGGAACAATTACAAAAGAATCACTTATGGAAAATGCGACAGGATTAAGTAATCACATTATTAATTCAAAAGGAAAAGTCGATAAAAAATTAAAACTAACAGTTAAAAATTTAAAACAAACAACGAAGGAAAGTACAACCAAAAAAGATAATACATTACTTATTGTAGGAATATGTATCGTATTTATTTTAGGAGGAATATTCTATGTTAAAAAAATTAAAAAGTAGTTTAGTATTTATCTGTTTAATATCTTTATTAACAGGATGTGTAAATCAAAATCAAGAAGTAACAAGTGATCAAGAAATTACAGTTGCTGCTACTTCTATTGCTGTTACAGAAATTTTAGATCAATTAAATATACCAGCTAAACAAGTTGTAGGAATTCCTCAAAGTGATAGTTATACAGTTCCTAAAAAATATCAAAAAACAACAAAGATTGGTAATGCAATGACACCAGATATGGAAAAAATATCTACATTGAAACCTGATTTAATTTTAAGCCCTAATTCATTAGAAAGTGATCTTTCAAGTAAATATGAAAAATTAAAAATAAGTTCAACTTTTTTAAATCTTAAAAACTTATCGGGAATGTATAAGAGTATTGAAGAATTAGGAAAATTATTTAATAAAGAAAAACAGGCTAAAAAGCTTGTTGATGAGTATGTTGACTATATGGTTTCTTTTAGAGAAAAATATCAAAATAATGTGAGTCAACGTGTTTTAATCTTAATGGGACTTCCAGGAGGAAGTTATGTTGTAGCAACTGAATCAAGTTATGTTGGAGATTTAGTAAGATTAGCAGGTGGAACAAATATTTATGGTGATGGAGAAGGAAAAGATTTTGTTAATGTCAGTGTAGAAGATATGTTAAAACAAAATCCTGATATTATTTTAAGAACATCTCATGCCATGCCAAAACAAGTTATGGAGTATTTTCAACAAGAGTTTTCGAATAATCAAACTTGGCAACAATTTGATGCTGTTAAGAATAATAAAGTATATGATTTAAATAATGAATATTTTGGAATGAGTGCTAATTTTAATTATCAAAAAGGATTAGAAACATTAGAAGGAATTTTATATGAAAACAATTAAAAAGCATCCCTTATTGTTTATATTATCTTTATTTATCTTATTATGTATTTCATTCTTTATAGCAATTAATACAGGAACGATCAAAGTCTCATTTATTCAATTATTAAAAGGACTCTTTGTAGAATATAACAAAGATGTTGCAAGTATCTATCAAATACGTTTTCCTCGTGTCATTGTTACTATGCTTGTAGGATGCGCACTTGCTTTAGCAGGTTTATTATTTCAAGTAGTACTAAAGAATCCTTTAGCAGATCCAGGTATTATTGGAATCAGTGCAGGAGCACAATTAGTTAGTTTATTAGTAGGTATCTTTTTACCTGATTTATATACCATCAAACCATTGTTAACATGTTTAGGAGGATTAATAACATTTATATTGATTTATAGTTTATCTTGGAAATCAGGATTAAAAACAATAAGAATTATTCTTGTCGGTGTTGCAATTCATTATACCTTAACAGCAATCATTTCATTTATTGAAAGTATTTCTTCATCTATTTCATCATCGGTAGATTCTGTTATTTTATATACCTGGAATGATGTTCAATTATTGATGATTTATATTTTACCTATTTTAATTATTTTATGCTTTCTTACAAAAGCATGTGATTTATTAGGATTAGAAGATCGTACATTATTATCTTTAGGAATAAATGTTAATCTTTATCGATTTATTATTTCTTTATTAGCAGTTATTTTATGTAGTGTTTCAGTAGCAATCGCAGGTGTGTTAAGTTTTGTAGGTTTACTTGTTCCTCATCTTGCACGTTTATTTGTAGGTAATAAGCATAGTTATTTAATACCGACAAGTGGCTTATTGGGAGCTCTTGTTCTTTTAATAGCTGATACCCTAGGGCGAGTCATTATTGCTCCTTATGAAATAACACCTGCTATTTTAATGGCTATTATTGGTGGTCCATTATTTATTATCTTATTAAAAAGGAGTTCAGTGCATGAAAGTTAAAAATCTCTCTTTTAGTTATAATCAAAAATCATTTATTAAAGATTTAAATATAGAATTTAAAGAAAATCAAATAACAACAATTATTGGATCGAATGGTAGTGGTAAATCGACTTTACTTATGTTATTAAGTCGTATCTATAAACCACAAACAGGCTTTATAGAAATTAATCAACAAGATATACAAAATTATAAAATAAAAGAATTTGCACAAAAGGTTGCTGTTGTTCACCAAAAAAATCAAATTAATGGTGATCAAGATGTAAAAACAATTGTAGGCTATGGAAGATTACCTTACCTCCATTATTCACAAAAATTATCCCAAGAAGATTATGAAATCATAGATTGGGCTTTAGAAGTAACCAACTTAAAAGAATACAAAAACAGAACATTAAAAAGCTTATCAGGTGGACAACAACAACGTGTTTGGATTGCTATGGCTTTAGCCCAAAAAACACCTTATCTTTTATTAGATGAACCGACAACTTATTTAGATATAAGATATCAATTAGAACTCTTAAGATTACTTAAAGAAATAAATCAAAAATATAAAATAACGATTATTATGGTTTTACATGATATTAATCAAGCGATTCAATATTCAGATAATATTATAGCTATAAAAAAAGGAAGAATAATTGTAGAAGGAAAATCAAATGAAGTGATTACAAGTGAAGTTATTAGAGAAATCTATGGGATTGATTTAAAGATGACACAATTATCTAAACAACCCTATGTATTTACAGTATAGGGGCAATGCCCCTTTTTCCTTGACAGGTAAATAGGATTAGAATATCCTTATAGCATATTAATTCTATATAAAATAAAGAAACTGTTACAAAATAAAATTGGGGGAATAAAAATATGGAAAGAATAACAAGTTTTAGCGTTGATCATCGTAAACTTACAAAAGGAGTTTATGTCTCAAGAGTAGATGGAGACTTGATTACATATGATATTCGTATGACACAACCAAATGTTGAGCCAGCTTTAAAACCAGAAGCAGCACATACCATTGAACATATTGGGGCAACATTACTTAGAAATGGAAAATATAAAGATCAAGTGATTTATTTTGGACCAATGGGCTGTATGACAGGCTTTTATTTAATCGTAAGAGATTTAGATTTAGAGATAATTAATGGAATTGTAAAAGATGTTTACACACAAATTGTTTCATGGAATCAAGAAATTCCAGGAGCGAAGGAAGAAGAATGTGGAAATTATACTTTTATGGATTTAGAAGAAGCTAAAAAAGCAGCAGATTATTTTGTAAACAGTAAATGGGAACATAAATATCATTTACTCTAAGAAGAAATTGTTCATATACAATTTCTTTTTTTTTGCTATAATGGGGTAAATGAGGTAAAGATATGAAGAAAACAAAAGAAATAATTATTGATGCGTTCTGGCAATTATTAGAAGAAAAACCCTTTAATAAAATAACAGTTCAAAACATTGTTGAACGTTGTGCATTAAATAGAAACACTTTTTATTATCATTTTCAAGATATCCCAAATCTTGCTGAATATACAGTAAAATTATGGGCAGATGAAATCATTCAAAACAATTATGAATTTGGTTCACCAATGACGTGTCTTTCTCCTTTGGTAGAAGAATTTATAAAATATAAAAAAGCTTTCCAACATCTTTATTCATCATCTCAAAAAGATGAATTTATTACATATATGAATCATGTCGCTTTACATATTGTTAAAATGTTTATGAAACAATCTTCACATTATGTATCAAGAAGTGAAGATGAAAAGGAAACACTAACACATTTTTATAAATGCTTAATGATTGGTATTTTAATTGATTGGTTAGAATGCCAAGGAGATTATGATTTAAAATTATTTGTAGAAAAAATCTATCATTTAATAGATAGTTCCTCACAGACTTTATTATAAGTCTGTTTTTTAGTTATTTTCTCTTTTTTGTCCATTTTATAATCAATAAAAGAGGACTATATTATAAGTAGGAAGTGATACATATGAAAACATTAAATAAAGTAAAAACAAGTATTTGGATCAACGCACTTAGTGCAATTATTATTGGGATTTTATTCTTGATCAATCCTCAAGAATCATTTCAAATGATTACGATTATTGCAGGAATAATTATTACAGCAACAGGTATTCTTGATTTTATTTATTATTTAAATGGTTGGCTTGATATTTATTTTATGAAGAATACATTATTAAGTGGTTTTCTAAAATGTTTGTTAGGAATCTTTGTGTTAACACATATACCACTTATGACAACTTTCTTCTCTTATATTTTTAGTTTATATATTATTATTAGTGCTTTATATTGTTTTGAAGCCTATACGTTTATTAAATCAATGATAAGTTATTCTTTAACTTTTGATTATGTTGTTGTCACAATTTTAATATTTACAGGTCTTGCGATGTTCTTTTTAGCACCAAGTACAGTGATTTCATCTTCATTTGTAATTGGTATATTATTTTTAATTAATGGAATATCTAATCTCTTTATTGCCTTTAGATTAACAAGAATTATTAAACAATACAGAACCTATATTCAATAAGCAGAGAAATCTGCTTTTTTTAAATAATTAAAACATTTTAGCACTCACCTCTTGACAGTGCTAAAGCCAAGAGCTATAATGTATTTAGAAATTAGGAAAGGTATTAATAAAGAACCTAGTTTCAAGAGTTAACACCGCTTGAAGTAACGATGCTAATGACTAAGCATTTATATTGAAAGGGGAAATGACTTATGATGATGCCTAGCTTATTTACAGAAAACTTATTTGATGATTTCTTTAATGATTTCGATGAAGATTTCTTTGGAAAGAAAAATCCATTATATGGAAAACATGCAAGAAATATGATGAAGACAGATGTCAGAGAAACAGATACGACATATGAAGTAGATGTTGACTTACCAGGCTTCAAGAAAGAAGATATCAATGTCAACTATGAAAATGGATATTTGACAATATCAACAAGTAAAGGCTTGGATAAAGATGAAAAAGACAAAGATGGACGTTATATCCGACAAGAAAGATATGTTGGAAATATGACACGAAGTTTCTATTTAGGAGATATTCCAAAAGAAGATATAAAAGCTAAATATGAAGGTGGAGTACTTCGTTTATCAGTTCCTAAATCTGATATGAAACAAATTGAAAATACTTCTACAATAAGTATTGAATAATATGAAATGAGAAATCCTACGGGATTTCTTTTTTTTGTATCATAAATTTAAAAAGTGGGCATATATTATAATGAGCATATCATAAAATACCATATTTATAAGCATATATTTGTTTAAATCCTAAAAATTGACAAGATATATTTTTATTCATTCAAAAAAGCTTATGATAAAATGAAGGGAAAATATTTTCGGATAGGAGTATTTTTTTAGAAATTTGACAAAATAAAGATATTTTGTTAGTATTCACCGGGGTGAGATTTATGTACTTTGATACACATTGTCATTTAAATAGTGAACAATTATATGAAAATAGAGATGAATTTATTAAACATGCTTTAGACAATCAAGTAGAAATGATGATTGTTGTAGGGTATGATCTTGAGTCTTCCAAAAAGGCAGTTGAAATTGCTAAAGAGCATTCCTTTATCTATGCTGCTGTAGGTATTGGACCTAATGACTGTTTAAACACAACTACTCAAGATTTACAAATCATCGATGAGTACTTAAACGAACCAAAGGTCGTAGCACTTGGTGAAATTGGATTGGATTATTATTGGGATGATGTTCCTAGCGATAAACAAAAAGAAATTTTTCAACAACAAGTTGATTTTGCTAAAAAACATCAAAAACCAATTATTATTCATTGCAGAGATGCTTATGAAGATACTTATGAAGTGCTTAAAAGAAATGGACATCCAGGAATTATGCATTGTTATAGTGGATCAGTGGAAATGGCTAAAAGATTTATTGATTTAGGTTTTTATATTTCTTTAGCTGGACCAGTCACTTTTAAAAATGCAAGAGTTCCTAAAGATGTGGCAGAAAAAATAGGTTTAGAGCATTTATTAATTGAAACCGACTGTCCTTATTTAACACCACATCCATATCGTGGTAGTTTAAATGAGCCTGCAAATGTTGTGTATATTGCCCAGGAAATAGCGAAGCTAAAGAACATGGAGATAGAAAGCGTTGCAAGTCAGACAACGTTTAATGCTAAAAAAGTATTTGGCATTAAATAGGAGGAAAATTAATGAAAACAATTAAACAAATCATTTCAGATGCAGACCCCCGACTGAAAGGGGTATTAATGATTATGATTGTCTATGTAATGGTTATGGCTACAACTGTTACATCAGGCGCAACTCAAGAAATTAAAGGTTATAAAGAAACTATTGAAATTCAGTATCAAGATGGTAGTCAAGAAGCTAAAGATTATTTAGTTAGACAAGATACTGTTAAAAATGTATTAAAAGAATTAGATGTAAACTTAGGAACTAAAGATACAGTTAATAAAGATATGGCTTATATTGTACAAAGTAAAGATCTACTTCAAGTCAATCGTATTAGCGAAGAAGAAGTAGAAGAAATACAGTATGTTGATTCTCAAACGATTGAAACAACAGGTTTACATTTATTTACAACAGAAGTTGTTCAACAAGGACAACGAGGACAAATTAATAATAAAGTGAAAGTCACTTATGAAAATGGTAAAATTGTCAAAAAAGAATTGTTATCAAGTGAAGTTGTAACTGAAAAAACAGATACGATTATTGCACATGGGACAATTCAACCTGGGGCTTATTTTACTGGAAAACTGACAACTTATGGTGGCGATTGTGCAGGAGGAAATGGAACTTCATCATCAGGGATTTCTTTATCACCAACAACTGGTGTTAAAGGAAGTCATAGTGCAAAGTTAAGTTATAAAGGTGGAAGTTATTATTGTTTAGCAGCAGATCCATCTATTCCTTTTGGAACAATTATTAAGATTACAAATCACAACTTAGGTATTGAATCAACAGCGTATGGTATTGTTGTTGATAGAGGTGGAGCTATTAAGAAAAATCATATTGATATTTTTAATGGAACAGAAGCTGGCAAATACTTTAAAGGTGGTACGTCAAATAATACACAATTTGAAATCGTATCTGTTGGTAGTGGCAAGAATTTTTGGAAATAGATAACAAGTATATCTCAAATGAGGTATACTTTTTTTGTGGGGTGATGATATGAAAATAGGTGTTATTCAAGCTTCATCGCAAATAGAAAAAAATGCTATTTTATATGAATGTACAAAAGATTATGGGGAAGTTATTAATTTTGGTTGCTTTGAAGATGAAGAAAATTATTCCTATGTTGAAATTGCTTTAGAAATTTGTTTGTTGATTTCAAGTCAAGCGGTAGATTTTATAGTGACAGGATGTTCTTCAGGACAAGGAATGATGATTGCTTGTAATAGTCTACCAAATTTAATTTGTGGCTATTTACCAACACCACAGGATGCTTATTTATTTGGAAGAATCAATGATGGTAATGTGGCTTCTTTACCATTAGGTCTTAACTATGGGTGGGCTGGTGAAATTAATTTAAAAGCAACTCTCCAACAATTGTTTGAAGAACCTTTTGGAATAGGGTATCCTTTAAAAGATGCAAAGCGAAAACAAGAAGATACAAAGAAAATAAAAGCTTTAAATCAATTATGTAAAAAAGATATTATTGAGTTTTTAAATGAAATCGATTCATTATTCATTAATAAAGTTTTATCTAAAAAGAATGTGATCGATTATATTTTAGAACAAGGAAAAGATCAAAGAATAAAACAATGGATTTTAAACAGGAGGTAATCCTGTTTTTTTATGAAAAAAGAGTGATAAAACGTACGAAACTCATCTTTTTTCCTCGTCAAAAAAGCAATGTTGGTGTACAATGGAAAAGAATTGAAAGGGAGTGTAAGTGATATGTATGACGTAATAGTTGTCGGAGGGGGACATGCTGGAATTGAAGCTAGTTTAGCACCTTCAAGAATGGGATTAAAAACATTACTTGTCACATCAAATATAAATAATATTGGGTCAATGCCATGTAATACTTCTATTGGTGGACCTGCTAAAGGAATCATTGTAAGAGAAATCGATGCTCTTGGTGGACAAATGTCTAAAACAGCAGATAAGACTTACTTACAAATGAAAATGTTAAATACCGCAAAAGGACCAGGAGTCCAATCTTTAAGAGCACAAGCTGATAAAAAAGCATATCCTCGTTATATGCAAAAAGTGGTTAAGGAACAAGAAAACCTCGATTTAATTGAAGGGATGGTTGAAGATTTAGTTGTTGAAGATCAAACAGTTAAAGGAGTTATTCTTGATGATGGAACAACTTATTTATCGAAAACTGTTATTCTGACAACAGGTACTTATTTAAAAGCAGAAATTCTTGTTGGACATAGTAAACATGCTAGTGGACCAGATCAACAAAAAGAATCAAAATTCTTATCTGGAAAATTAAAAGATTACGGATTTAGAATTCAAAGATTAAAAACAGGAACACCACCACGTGTTGAAATCAATAGTATAGATTATTCAAAAACATCATTACAACCAGGAACAGATGCAAAACTAGCCTTTAGTTTTACCACAGATGAATATGTTCCTATTGAAAAACAAACACCATGTTATCTAACTTATACAAATGAAACAACACATAAAATCATTCATGATAATCTAGAAAAATGTGCAATGTATAGTGGACTTGTTAAAGGAATTGGACCACGTTATTGTCCATCCATTGAAGATAAAGTTGTTAAATTCTCAGATAAACCTCAACATCAAATCTTCTTAGAACCTGAATCAAAAGAAATGAATTCAATCTATGTACAAGGTTTTTCAACATCTATGCCACATGATATTCAAGAACAAATGATTCGTACTTTACCAGGATTAGAAAACTGTACAATCTTAAAATATGCTTATGCGATTGAATATGATGCGATTGATCCATTACAATTATGGCCATCACTTGAAACCAAAGTCATTAAAAACTTATTTACTGCTGGGCAAATCAATGGAACAAGTGGTTATGAAGAAGCTGCTGGACAAGGTTTAATGGCAGGTATCAATGCAACACTTAAAGTAAGAAATGAAGCACCTCTTGTCTTAAAAAGAGATGAAGCTTATATTGGTGTCATGATTGATGATCTTGTTACTAAAGGAACAAAAGAACCTTATCGTATGCTTACATCAAGAGCGGAATATCGTTTATTAATTAGACATGATAATGCTGATGAAAGACTTTATGATTATAGTCATAAAATTGGACTTGTTAAAGATAAAGAATATCAAAGATATCAAAATAAAATGAAAGGGATCTATGATGAAATTGAACGTTTAAGTACTATTCGTTTTACCCCCAAAGATGATATCAATGAAATGTTGGAACAAAACAATTCTTCGCATTTAAAAGAAGGGGTTTCTGCAAAAGAACTTATTACAAGACCTGAAATCACTTATGATATGATGTTACCTTATATTGATGCACCTGAATTAAGTGAGGAACAAAGAAGAAGAATTACTATTTTAATTAAATATGCAGGATATATTGAAAAAGCTAAAAGACAAGCGCAAAAACAAATCAAAATGGAAGAAAAACATATTCCAGAAGATATTGATTATGAAGATGTTAAAAACTTAGCTTTAGAAGCAAAACAAAAATTATCAGAAATTAGACCACTTACCATTGGTCAAGCTTCTCGTATATCAGGAATCAATCCTGCAGATATTTCAGTTTTATTAATTTATTTAAAACAAAAATATAACGGAGAATAAGAATGAATGAATTAGAATTTCAAAATATACTTAAAGAAAAAGGAATCGAAGTAAGTGAACATCAACTTCAACAATTTCAAAAATATTATGAAATCTTAGTTGAATGGAATGAAAAAATGAATCTTACAGCAATTACGGATAAAGAAGATGTTTATTTAAAACATTTCTATGATTCAATTACGATTGCTTTTGATTTTGATTTCAATAATCAAACCTTGATTGATGTAGGAGCTGGTGCTGGTTTTCCCTCAGTTCCTTTAAAAATCCTTTATCCAAATTTAAAGATTACAATCGTTGATTCCTTAAATAAAAGAATTACTTTCTTAAATCATTTATTTAAAGAACTGGAATTAGATAACTGTCAAGCAGTGGCTGCACGTGCAGAAGAATACGCTAAAGATCATCGTGAAAGTGTTGATATCGTGATGGCAAGAGCGGTAGCACGTTTAAATATTCTTGATGAACTTTGTTTACCACTTGTTAAAAAGAATGGTTATTTCTTATCTTTAAAAGGAAGACAAGCACCAGAAGAAGTAAAAGAAGCTAAAAAAGGTATTCAATTATTAGGTGGACAAATAGAAAGTACACATGATTTTACACTTGCAAATCATGATGATTTTAGAAGTAATATTATTATTAAAAAAGTAAAAGAAACACCAAAGAAGTATCCAAGAATGTTTTCTAAAATAAAAAAGAGTCCATTGTAGGAGGGTATCATGTTTAATAATAAATTAAAAAATATAGATATTAATAAAATACAAGCAAATGAGAATCAGCCAAGAACTGTTTTTAATGAAGAAAAAATTGAAGAATTAGCTGCTTCTATTAAAGAAAATGGTTTAATACAACCTATAGTTGTAAGAAAAGTAAATGGAATTTACCAAATTATTGCAGGTGAAAGAAGATATCGTGCTTGTTGTTCTTTAAATATGAAACAAGTACCATGTGTTATTGAAGATTATGATGATAAGCAAACACAAACACTTGCTATTATTGAAAATATTCAAAGAGAAGACTTATCACCATTAGAAGAAGCAAAAGCTTATCAAGCTTTAATTAAAGAATATGGTTATAGTCAAACAGAGCTTGCAGATATTGTTGGTAAAAAACAATCAACGATTGCGAATAAATTAAGATTATTAAAATTAAGTGATGATGTTCAATTTTCTTTAAATCAAAAACAAATAACAGAAAGACATGCTAGAGCAATGCTTTCATTAAATGAAGAAAAACAACAAGAAGTCTTAAGAGAAGTTTTAAAGAAAAAACTAACAGTAGCTGATACAGAAAGACTTATTAAAAAAGAACCAAAACCTAAAAAGAAAAAAGCATCAGCCGATGTTAAAAAAACAATTTCAAGAAATGTGAAAATTGCTTTAAATACATTACAACAAGCAATTGGAATGATTGAAAAAACAGGAACATCACTTCAACAAGAAACAGAAGATTTAGAAGATGAATATGTTATTACAATTAGAATACATAAGTAGAGGGTTAAGATGAAGTTACTAGCAACAGATATGGATGGAACATTTCTAAGAGATGATAAATCCTACAGTGAAGAATTTAATGATTTATATAAACAAATGTTAAAAAAAGATATACAATTTGTCATTGCATCAGGAAATCAATATGAAGCATTAGTTTGTAAATTTGATGATGATATTAAAGATGATCTTTATTATCTTTGTGAAAATGGAACAAAGATTGTCTATCGAGGAGATGTTATTTATAAACATTGTTTAGAAACTGATGATTATCAACATGCATTAAATATTTTAAAAGAAGATGAAGAATGTATGTTAGTTGTATCAGGAGTAAAGCATGCTTATATTTTAAAGAAGTTTGAAGATAGAAAAGATTTTATTACATTATTTATTAAAAATATTGTTTTTGTAGACTCATTTGATGAAATAGATGATGAAATATTAAAATTTTCAGTTGCTAACTTTGATGGTAAAATTGAAGATAGACTTGAAGTGATCAAGAAAAGGATAAATCCTAAATTTAGAGTTGTAACCACAGGAAATGTTTGGTTTGATATTTTTTATAAGACAATTAATAAAGGAACTTCCTTACAACATCTTCTAGATTTGTTAGGAATATCTAATGAAGAAGCAGGTGCTTTTGGTGATCAAATGAATGATTATGAAATGTTACAAACTGTAAAATATGGTTATGCGATGGCTAATGCCATGCCCCCAGTTAAAGAAGTTGCTTATCAAGTTATTGATAGTAATGAAAATGATGGCGTTATTTTAAAAATAAAAGAAATCTTAAAAGGTAACTATTAAACAATGCGTAAGCATTGTTTTTTTTGTATAATAAAGACGTTAAAACAAGGAGGAAGACTATGAAACCAAAATTACATTTTACAGCACCTTATCATTGGATCAATGATCCAAATGGACTTATTTATTATAAAGGAAACTATCATATTTTTTACCAACATTTCCCATATGATAATAAATGGGGAACAATGCATTGGGGACATGCTATTACAAAAGATTTTGTCAATTTTGAACATCTTCCAATTGCTTTATATCCATCTAAAGATTTTGATAGAAATGGATGTTTTTCAGGATCAGCAATTGAAATCGATGGCCAACTTTATCTTTATTATACAGCTATTAAATACGCTAAAGAAAATCCAAGTAATGTACATAATCAATATAGTGATGATGATTTAAGAGCCTCACAAGCACTCGTTGTAAGTAGTGATGGAATTCATTTTGATAATGTTAAAAATAAAAAACAAATCATTCCCATGATTCAAGAAGCTTATATTGGAGATTATCGTCATACCAGAGATCCTAAAGTATGGAAAAAACAAGATGGAAAATATGCCATGGTTATTGGGAGTAAAGTAGCTTATGAAAATGACTACTGTGGAAAAGCACTTTTCTATGAAAGTGAAGATGGAATTCATTTTGAATATAAAAACAGCTATCAAGAACCAACTATTGGAAATATGTGGGAATGTCCAGATGTCTTTAAAATCAATGATCAATTCTTTATGATTTTCTCACCAGAAAATACAGATCTACCACCAAAACCAAATAGTAATGCGCGTTATATGCCGATTGATTTTGAGGAAGATACACTTACTATTAAAGATCATGGTGATTGGCCTTATTTAGATCATGGTTTAGATTTCTATGCACCACAAACGTTCTTATCAAAAGATAATGAAAGAATTTTACTTGGTTGGCTTAGAATGAGAAAACCAGTTCAAGGAGAAGAATGGATTGGAATGTTTATCATGCCAAGAATTCTACATGAAAAAGATGGTAAAATCATTCAAGAATTGTATCCTGAAATAAAAAACTCATTTAATCAAGAAATTCAAGATATTTCATTTGATCAACCATTCCAATTAAAGACAACACTTAATAAGGATAGTTCTTTAAATCTTGGTGGTTTTAAAATTGATATTCAAGATGATTGTCTCCATTTAAATAGAGAAGAAGTTTCTATTCAAGAAAATAAGGTATGTAATGATGTTGTTTCACCTAAATTACAAGGACATTATGATATTGAACTTTATTATGATCATCATGTTTTTGAAATCTATATTAATGGTGGTGAATATGTGATGTCACAAGTTGTTTATGATTTAAATGATCAAGTTATTATTCAAAATACAGAGTATAAAGTCTATGTCAGATCATTATAAATTCTTTAGTCATAAACAATGTGAGTATTATCCTTGTCATCAATTAGATGAAATTAATTGTTTGTTTTGTTATTGCCCATTATATATTTTAAAAGATTGTAAAGGTCATTATAAAATGATAGGAAATATTAAAGATTGTAGTGGATGTACTTTACCACATCAAAAAGAAAACTATGATTATATTATTTCTCGTTATCAAGATGTTGTAAAAGCTTTTCAATTACTTAACAATAAAGATACAAATGATAAGATAGAAGCACCAGAGGGTATTGAAGACAATGCTGGATAAGGTTTAGACCTTATCCAGTTTTTTTTATGAGGAAATTATGGAACAAAGACTTTTAAAAGAAAATGTGTTTAAAGCATTAATGATATTTGCCTTGCCCTATATGTTTTCAAACTTCTTACAAGTATTATATGGTTCGGCAGATTTATTTGTTGTAGGACAATTTGGACATACCTTTGATGTCTCAGGAGTTTCGATAGGAAGTCAAACGATGGCTTTAATTACTAATCTTATTTTAGGACTTACTACAGGGGTTACGGTTTTATTAGGACAATATCTAGGAAGTAAATCTTATCGAGATTTATCGAAAACGATTGGTGGAGCTATTGTTTTATTTTTAATCATTGCTTTAGGTTTAACTTTTGTGATGTTGTATTTTAATAATGAAAATACACTTTTAATGAATACACCAAAAGAAGCTATTGAAGCAACGAAAAGCTAATTAAGTATATTATCTTTATTGTCGGATATAATGTTGTCAGTAGTATTTTAAGAAGATTAGTGGATAGTAAAACACTTTTATTGTTTGTTTTTATTGCGTGTATCATTAATATTATTGTTGATTTTGTTTTAGTAGGATATTTTCATTTGGGAACAAAAGGGGCTGCCATTGCCACTGTATCAGCATAAGGGTTTTCTTTTCTCTTTGCATTAGTTTATTTATGTAAAAAGGGAATAGGGTATTCGTTCTATAAAGAAGATATTTGTTTTTCAAAATATATTCAAAAGATAATGCAAATAGGTTTTCCTTTGGGATTACAAAGTGTATTTGTTAATATATCATTTTTAATTATTACGATTATTGTTAATCAAATGGGCTTAATTGCTTCTGCTTCTTTAGGTGTTGTTGGAAAATTAATGGAATTTTTAATGTTAACAGCCATTGCCTTAGGAAGTGCTTTAGCTTCTCTTATTGTTTTAAATGCAGGAGCTAAACAATATAAGCGTGCTAAACAAACATTAAAATATGCAATCATGATATCTCTTGCCTTCGCAATTGTTGTAACAACGATTTGTGAAATCGATGGAACAATACTTACGCGTATTTTTACCAATAATCAAGATGGTATTAAAAATGGTGCCTTGTATTTAAAAACGTATTCTATTGATTGTTTACTTACAAGTTTTTTATTCTGTATTAATGGTTATTTAAATGGTTACGAAAGAACTGTCTTTACGATGGTACATAGTTTAGTAGCGGCTTTTGTTGGAAGAATTCCTTTAACTTTATTATTTTCTAAAATACCAAACGTAACACTGTTCCATATGGGAATTGCTGCCCCATTATCTACAATGATTTCTTTAATAATGATCTTTATTTATTTTAAGAAAACAAAATTTGATAATATTAAAGAGAGATAAGTTACATTATTACTTAGAAAAAAGAAATATTTTATTTTTTTTGTAACAATATATCTTTTTTATAAATTCTATTGCTTAGTTTATTTTGAATCTTTATGATTAAAGATAGGTGATGAAAATGATTAAAGCGATATTTTTAGATATTGATGGAACATTGATTTCGGGGAAAAGACCTTCTATAAAAAAAGAAGTGATTGAAGGATTAAAACAAGTAAGGAAAAAAGGAATTCAATTGTTTATAGCCAGTGGAAGACATATGTTAGAGCTAGAAGAACTAAAACTTGTTGAACAGTTTGAATTTGATGGCTATCTTTTATTAAATGGTGGCTATTGTACAATAGGTTCACAAATTATTTATGATAATAAAATACCTCAAGAGGATTTAAAAGAAATTGTAAAGATTGTAAAAGAAAACAATTATCCTTGTTTATTTATTGAAAGCAATCAAATGTATATTACTCATGTAAATCAAAGAGTCATAGATGCTCAAGCATCTATTTCAACAATGATTCCACCAATAAGTAATCAAATCAATATAGATAACATTTACCAAGTAGATCCTTATGTAGATGAAAAAGGAATAAAAGAAATTATAAAAAATACCAAACATGTCAAAGTCACAAAATGGCATGACTATGCCTATGATATTGTTCCCAAAACAGGTGGGAAAGCAGCGGCTATTCAAGCTGTTTCAAAACATTTTGGTTATCAAAAAGAAGAATTAATGGCTTTTGGTGATGGACATAATGATATTGAAATGTTAGATGTCGTAGGTTATCCTATTGTGATGGGAAATGGCAGTGATGAAGTAAAACAACATGCATGTTATATTTGTGATGATGTTGAAAAAGAAGGAATTTTAAAAGGATTAAAACATTTTAATCTTATTGACTAGGAGAAAAGAGTATGAGAAGAAAAGATAGAGAAATTACTGATTTTGATGAAATGATGAAAATTATTGCAAAGTGTGATACTTGTCGTTTAGCGCTGTTTGATGATGAATTTCCCTATATCATTCCTTTAAATTTTGGTACAAATATTGAAAATGGACAACTTTATCTATATTTCCATAGTGCTAAAGAAGGAACAAAACTTGATTTAATAAGAAAAAATAATAAAGTTACTTTTGAAATGGATTGTGAACATAATATTATTATGTATGATGAAAGAATGTCATGCACAATGGGGTATGAAAGTGTCATTGGACATGGTATTGTAGAATTTGTCGAGGATAAAAATAAGATTGCTGCGTTAAAAATCTTAATGAGACATTATCATGAAGAAGATTTCAAATTCAATGAAAAAGTCGCAATGATGACAGAAGTTTTCCGTGTAAAAGTATTAGACATGACAGGTAAAAGAAGAGATAATATTCATCCTGAAGAAAAAGTAAAAAGACATATTACGTTAGAGTAAAACCTTGGCATTGCCAAGGTTTTTAAAACTGATAAACATCTTCACCTAATAGATTTAAAGCATTTAAATCAATAATTTGATAAGTACCACGTTTAGTTTTCTTTATATATTCCTTATCTAAAAATAATTGAAGAATACGTTGGAGTTGACGATAACTACAACCAATCAATTCAGCAACGACTACAAAATTATCTTGAACAATAGAGTTTTTATGAGAAACAACAAAGTAAGCCGCTAATCTATTTTCAACTGGATAATTTAATGAAATAGACTGATTCTGAGTTGATTTAGAAAGCTTGCTGGCAAGATTTTTTGCGATGGTTTTCATAAAGAAAACATCATTCATTAATATTTCATGATATTTAGAAAGGGAAATAGTTGCACAAATACAATCTTCATAAGCAATCACATTATTAATAATAGGAGATTGAGTGATAAATTCTAAATCACCAATAATAGAGTAGGGACTATTAAAACTGCATAACATACTATTTCCATTCGCATTAATATGGTTTACTTTCACTTTTCCTCTTAAAAGAATATAAATATAATTAAGCTTTTCACCTTGATGTAATAAATATTCGTCTTTATTTAATTTTTTGATTTCAATATATTGATAATTATCAACGTGAAGAATTTCTAATTTTTTTAATTCATTTAAATAATTCATCTAAATCACCATCACCAATATGACATATGTCGTATTTATAATCAAGTTCAATCACTATAATTCTTTCTGGAGGTGATCTTGATGAATTTTGTATTAGCCACATTATGTGGGATTATTGTAACGACAATGAATGTATTTAATGGGCAATTATCAGATTATACAGGGGTCTATTTATCAACAGTTATCATTCATTTAGTTGGTTTAGTTACTTTTTTAATTATTATGAAAATCAAAGATAAGAAAGTTTGTTTTAAAAAACAAATTCCTATATATATGTATTGTGGAGGATGTATTGGGGTATTAACTGTTATTTTTAATGTTTTTGCGATTGGTAAGATAGGAGCTTCTTTAATGACAGCACTAGGATTATTAGGACAAATGATGACATCTTTGTTGTTAGAAAATAAGGGATGGCTAGCGACATCTATTCGAAAATTAAATATAGGAAAGATCATAGGATTAGCAGTTGTTTGTTTAGGAATAGGAGTGATGTTATTATGATTTCTATTATATTTTCTATTCTATCAGGAGTTACAATTGTTTTAAGTCGTAGTGTCAATGGGATGCTTTCTAAGAAAATGGGAGCTTATCAGGGAACGTTTTATAATTACTTTACAGGCTTTATAACAAGTTTGATTTTAATGCTTGTTTTGATGATTGTTGGTGTTCAACATATAAATATTTCTTTAGATAAAACGAATTTGATGATGTATTTAGGTGGAATCATAGGGGTTTTTAATATCTTGATTTTAAATATTATTGTCCCTAGAATATCACCTGTTATCCTTACTTTATTAAGCTTTATTGGACAACTTGTCAGTGGGATGGTGATTGATGCTTTTGTATATAACATGTTTTCTATTTCAAAGATTTTAGGATGTTTGATTGTTATTGCTGGTTTAGTGATTTATCAATTAAGTGAAGAAAAAGCATAAAAGAAGATCAGTTTAGATCTTCTTTTTGCTTTCTTGATATTGTTTTCGATAATCAGCAGGTAAGCCACCGAATTGTGAAGAAAATTGTTTATAGAAATAGTTTAAATTAGAAAAACCATTTTCTTGCGCTATTTGATAAATAGGTTTGTTTGTATTAATTAACTGATTACTAATAGCTTCCATTCGATAATAATTGATTAAACGTTTAAAAGATAGACCAGTTGATTGATGGATCATTCTTGAAAGATAGTCAGGGTTATAGCCAAAACATTGGGCTGTTTTTATTAAGGAACATGATTGATAATGATGTTGAATATATTGAATGATTTCTGTAATATAACTTTTATTTTTGTTTCTAAAATGTTCTTCCATATTGGCTTGATATCTTTGTGTCATTTTAACAAAGAGAAGTAAGAAATAAGAATCTATAATAGTTGTTAAGAATAAAGAAGGATCTAAATACTCACATAAAATACTTTCAATTAAATTATTTATATCTTCATAATCATCCTCTCTGTTTTTGAAAATAACATAATCTTCATGTTTGGCCGTATGATCTATGATATTTGTTAGAAATGTTGTAATTGGATTGGAAGATGTAAATTTAGAAATAAATGCTTCATTAAAATATGATCGATTCATTTGAAAATTAAAAATGATATCGTTTTCTGAAGGTGGAAGAATTGTATGCTTTGAATTAATATCTAATAATAAGATATCACCAGTATGTAAAATAATTTCTTTGTCATTAACCATTGCATAACAATGGCCAGAGTAAACATATTTCAATTCTATGTAGTTTCTAATATGAATAGGGATAAAAGAAAAGCGTGTTTGTTTTGTACAAAAAATTGGTAAATTCAATACATCATCTGTTATCTTTTGATTGTCATAGAAAATAGCATGTTTTCCATTTATTAAATCAAGTTTATCTTGTTTTGTAAGTTGAAAAGAATAATTTTTATCTAATAAATCTATGTTTTTAACATAATCACCTGTATGACTTGGATGTGTTTTATAATATTTTTCTCTATTTGTTAAAGGAATAACCTTGTTTCTAAACTCTAATTTATTCATTTTTTATCACCGGGTTAATCTTAACATGAAAAGTAGGATTTTGACAGTGTTATAGTAGGATAGTGGTATTTTAAATAAACCAAATATTCTATATGATAATAGTGTAAGTTAACTTAACAAGTAAAAAACATGGAGGAATAAGATTATGGCAAAGGATTATACTTTGTTAGCGAAAACAATCGTTGAAAATGTGGGCGGTGATGAAAATGTTATTTCTTTAGTTCACTGTGCAACGAGATTAAGATTTGAAGTTATTGATAGAAATAAAGTAAATTTTGATATTTTAAAACAAACAGAAGGTGTTATTACTGCCATGGAAGCAGGTGGACAAATTCAGGTTGTTATTGGAAATAAAGTAGATCAAGTTTATGATGCTGTTTTAAAGTGTTCACATATTAATTCAGATATACAAAATGAATCAAAAAGTGAGAAAAAGGGCGTATTAAATACATTGTTAGAGACAATTTCTGGAATCTTCTCACCAATGTTAGGTGTTATGTGTGGTGCAGGGATGTTAAAAGCGTTACTTATTTTATGTACGACTTTTAAATGGTTAACACCAGAAATGGGAACTTATCGTATTCTTTATGCAGCCGCGGATAGTGTTTTTAATTTCTTACCAATTATTTTAGGATATACAGCTGCAAAAAAATTCAACTGTAGTCCATTTGTGGCTATGGCTATAGCAATGTCATTAGTTTATCCAGATATGACAGCTGCTTTTTCTGGAGGAGAAAAACTTACATTTTTAAATATTCCAGTAACATTAGTAAGTTATACATCTTCTGTCATGCCAATTATCATTTCAATTTATGTTATGAGTAAATTTGAAAAATTATTGAAGAGGATTTTACCAGAGGTATGTAAGTTATTTTTAACACCATTATTAGAATTAATGATTATGGTTCCTGCAACATTTTTAGTTATTGGACCAATTATGGATCAATTTGGTAAATTACTTGCCTCAGGGTATACAGGATTAGTTGGAATTAATCCGATTATAGCTGGTGGAGTAATTGGATTATTATGGCCTATGGCTGTTATTTTTGGATTACATTGGGGATTCTTTCCTATTGTTATGAATAATATTGCAACTTTAGGAAAAGATACATTATTTGTTATTACTGGACCTAATAATATGGCACAAGCGGGAGCAACACTTGGTGTGTTTTTAAAAACAAAAGATAAAAAATTAAAAGAATTATCCGGTTCAGCTGCATTTTCTGCCGTTCTTGCAGGAATTACAGAACCAGCTATTTATGGTGTTACATTACCATATAAAAAACCGTTTATTATCGGAGCAATCTTTTCTGGAATTGCGGGAATGATTGTAGCTGCTGCTGGAACAGCGATACCAACAGTTTTAGGAACTTCATTACTATCGTTACCAGGTTATATTGGTCCTGGATTTGTTGGATTTGTTATTGCATGTGCGATTGCATATTTTGGATCAGCAATCTGTACTTATTTATTTGGATTTAATGATTCAATGTTAAATAAAAACTCAGAAAAAGAAGAAAATACTCAATTAAATGATGAAATCACTTTAAAAGATGAAACACTATCAAGCATTGTAGAAGGAGAAATGATTCCTCTTGAAGATGTGAAAGATCCTACATTTGCAGGGAAAATGATGGGTGATGGTGTCGCTTTTAAACCAAAGAGTGGATGTGTTGTTTCACCAGTTGATGGTAAAGTAATCATGGTTGCTAAAACTGGACATGCTATTGGCCTTAAATCAAACAATGGAGCAGAAATTCTTATTCATATTGGAATGGATACAGTAAATATGAATGGAAAAGGTTTTGATGTTAAAGTACAACAAGGACAAGCTGTAAAAAAAGGTGATTTATTAGTAGAGGTTGATTTACAAGAAATTGCAGATGCAGGATATGATGATATTATTCCTGTCATTCTTACTAATACAGTAGCGTATGATCAAATTATTCCTATGGAATATGGTAAAAAAGAAGAACAAGAAAATATTATTGAGTTAAAGGTAAAAAAGTAATATGGAAAAAATAAGAACAATAATTACACAAGATGCAGAAGTAGATGATCAAAATTCGTTACGTCATATTCTTCTTTATGCAAATGATATTGAAATTCAAGGTATTATACAAACATCTTCTGTTTTTCATTGGATTGGTCAAAGGGGAACACAAGGCCCAGAAGATAAACCTGATTATGATAACGTCTACCGTTGGACGGGAACAGCTTGGATGAAGGAAGTCATTGATAATTATGAATCAGTTTATGAAAACTTAATTCGTCATGATAAAAACTATCCTACACCACATTATTTGCGTTCAATAATCAAAGTAGGAAATATTGGTTATCCGGGAGAAATGGATAACCCTACTGAAGGTTCAAAACTTATAAAAGAAAGAATATTAGATGATGATTTAAGAACGCTGTATATTCAAGTATGGGGTGGAACAAATACAATAGCTAGAGCATTATTTGATATTGAACAAGAATATAAGGATTCATCTTGTTGGCAAGATTTAAAGAATAAAATTGAAAAGAAAGTTGTTATAACAGCATGTGGTGAACAAGATAATACTTATAGAGATTACATTGCCGAAGTTTATCCAAATATACAATTTGTCAAATGTTTACAAATGAAAAGTTATGGCTATGCTTGGAATATGATGCCAGAAGGTAATAGTAAAGAAAATTTGAAAGCAGATTTCTTTAAGAAAAATATCTTACATCATGGGGCATTATTAGATAAATATGCAACATGGGCTGATGGACAATATTATGAAGGAGAACCTGAAAGATGCCAATTTGGTGTTAATAAAGAATTAATGAAAAATTGGTGGGGTATAAAAGCTGGAATGGGAGAGCATGTTCATTATGATTTCTTATCTGAAGGAGATTCACCAACTTATTTTTGTTTATTTCCATGGGGATTACGTGGTTTAGAAAATTTCTCTTATGGTAGTTTATCAGGAAGATTTGAAAAAGATAATTCGCAAAAAAATAGTAAGGGTGAATTATTAAATTATTGGAACCCTGTAGATGATGCTTATACAGATATTCATGGAAAAACAGTTTATACAGAATCGATGTGGGGATATGTTGAACATATTCAAAATGATTTTGCTGCAAGAGCTAATTGGTGTATTTCTAATATTAATGATGAACAACCACCAGTAGTTGAAATTGAAGAATCCAAAGATTTCCTTGTAACAAAAGGACAAGAAATACAATTTCATTTAAAAATGCAAGAAAATGTAGATTACTTTATCAAATATTATCAAGATGCTTCTTCATATAAAAAATGTATTGATACACATATAAATAATAATGTTATAAGTATTAACCTTCCAACTGATTTAAAAAATAAAGATCAACTACATTTTATTATAGAAGGTAAAAATAAAGATAAGCATAGACTTGCAAGATTTGCTCAAATCATTTTTACAGTAAATGAATAAAAGAAGATCAGTTTAGATCTTCTTTTTGCTTAATATGAGCTTTTCTTTTTCTGATCTTTTTAATTGTTTAATTTGATACTCTCTTTTTAAAGCCTCGCTTTTATGTTCAAAAGTTTCAAAATAAACAAGTTCGACTGGTCTTCTTGCCTTTGTATATTTAGCACCTTTACCAGCGTTATGGGCCTCAATACGCTTTTCTAGCTGATTTGTCCAACCAGTATAAAGTGTTTGATCACGACACCTTACGATATAAACGTAATTATTTTGTTGTTGAGCCAAAGCCACCATTTCTTTCTTCAGTGACATCATCATCTTCAACAATTCCAAATTCAAAGAAAATACCTTGAACCATTCCTTGTCCTGCTGTTAAAGAAAGAGATTTATCTTCATTACTATCATTTGTAAGTTTTACAAACATATGACCTTCATTATCACTATTATAATAATCACTATCAATAATACCTACTGTATTATTAAGTTGTAAACGATATTTAAATCCTAAACCACTACGAGGATATAAACCTAATACCCAACCATTTTCAATACGTACACGAATACCTGTAGGAATTTTAATAGTTTGTCCTGGATTTAATTCAAAATCAATAGGACTATAGAAATCATATCCAGCTGATCCTTTTGTGGCACGTTTTGGAAGTTGAATGGAATGATAGATTTCTTCTACTTCTTTTTCATTATATTGAGGAAATGAATCCATGAAATCATTTTTAAATTGGTTATATGATACTTTTTCAAATTTTGCGATTTTTTTCATAATTTTTCTCCTTTTTACTTCTCTATTATAGAGGAAAAAAGAAAACAAGAAAATAAATAATTTCATCACTTGACATAGGGAAATGAGATTGTTATTATATGTGTAAATTATAAGATATAGTATTAAATACTACATAAGATAGTTAAAAGAGGTAATATGTATGAAAAGAACAAAATTAGATGATCGTGTTTTACCTGTTTATACAAAGGGTGAAGAAATATTTAATATGGTAACTCATATTGTAGGTGGGGCGATGGGAATAGCCGCATTAGTTTTATGCATTATTTTTTGTCATGATGGTTATGGCTTATTTTCAGGGATTGTTTATGGAATTTCGATGATTCTTCTTTATACAATGTCAGCTATCTATCATGGTTTATCACCTAAGCTTAAAGCAAAGAAAGTTTTCCAAATTATGGATCATTGCAGTATCTTTGTATTGATTGCGGGAACTTACACACCGGTTTTACTTTGTTCAATAAGAGAAGTTGATGCTAAATGGGCTTGGATTTTATTTGCAGTCATATGGATCATGACGGTGATTGGAATTACGTTAAATGCAATCGATATTAAAAAATATCAAACTTTTTCAATGATTTGTTATTTAGTGATGGGTTGGTGTATTATTTTTAAAATCAATCTCTTACCACAAGCAATAGGAATGAATGGTATTTGGTTACTTGTTTCAGGAGGACTTGCTTATACAATTGGTGTTATTTTCTATGTATTACAAAATAAGATTAAATATATGCATAGTATTTGGCATTTATGGATTTTAGTTGGTTCTATCTTACATTTTTTATGTATTATCTTATATGTTCTTTAGAATTTATAAAAATCATAAATATATTTTTTACAAAGTCCTTTGTTTATATAAACATTGGATTTTTTTATTTTGTAAAAACGTAAAAGAACTATAAAATCAATATTATTTGTGATAGAATGGATTGGACGTCGAATTATTTTAAGTAAAATAATTCGAAAAAAAGTATGGGCCAATAGAGCATAAAAGTATATTTTTTTTTTTTGATTGGCTATAATACAAATACATAAAAAATACGAAAGGGGATATTTGGCGTGAAAATAATAAAAAGAAATGGGCAAGAAGCAATTTTTGATGAAGTAAAAATTACTAATGCAATTATTGGTGCTAATAAAGAAGTTGTTGAAACAGAAAGACTTTCTGAAGAAGAAATAGATAATATTACAAATGACATTAAATATAAATGTCAAAAAATGAAAAGAGCATTAAGCGTTGAAGAAATTCAAAACTTAGTAGAAGATGAATTAATGAAATTAAATGCTTTTTCTGTTGCCAGAAAGTATATTACATATCGTTTTCAAAGAGCACTAGCAAGACAATCTAATACAACTGATGATCAAATTTTAAGTTTGATTGAATGTGCAAATGAAGAAGTTAAACAAGAAAACTCTAATAAAAACCCTACAGTAAATAGTGTACAAAGAGATTATATGGCTGGAGAAGTTAGTAAAGATTTAACAAGAAGAATTTTACTTCCAGAAGATATTGTAAAAGCACATGATGAAGGATTGATTCATTTCCATGATGCTGATTATTTCTCTCAACATATGCATAACTGTGATTTAGTAAATCTAGAAGATATGTTACAAAATGGAACAGTTATTTCAGAAACAATGATTGAAAAACCAAAGAGTTTTTCTACTGCATGTAATGTAGCTACTCAAATTATTGCTCAAGTAGCAAGTTCTCAATATGGGGGACAAAGTATTACATTATCTCATTTAGCACCATTTGTTGATGTAAGTAGACAAAAATTTAGAAAAGAAGTTAAAGAAGAATTTGAAACTATTGGTTTAGAATTAGATGATGAAAAAATCAATGCTTTAGCTGAAGAACGTTTGAAAAAAGAAATTACTAAAGGGGTACAAACAATTCAATATCAAGTTGTTACTTTAATGACAACAAATGGACAAGCACCATTTATTACTGTCTTCATGTATTTAAATGAAGTACCTGAAGGACGTTTAAGAGATGACCTTGCTATGATCATTGAAGAAACACTTAAACAAAGAATGAAAGGTGTTAAAAATGAAAAAGGTGTTTATATTACACCAGCATTCCCTAAATTAATCTATGCTTTACAAGAAAACAATATTGAACCTAATAGTCAATATTATTATTTAACAGAACTTGCTGCAAGATGTTCAGCAAAACGTTTAGTTCCTGATTATATTTCTGAAAAAGTAATGAAAGAATTAAAAGTTGATCAAAATGGAAATGGTCAATGTTATCCATCAATGGGATGTAGATCTTTCTTAACACCTTATATTGATGAAAATGGTAAACCAAAATACTATGGACGTTTCAATCAAGGAGTTGTGACAATCAACTTAGTTGATGTGGCTTGTTCATCAAAAAGAGATATGAACAAATTTTGGCAAATCTTTGATGAAAGATTAGATTTATGTTATAGAGCTTTAATGTGCAGACATGAACGTTTAAAAGGAACACCAAGTGATGTGGCACCTATTTTATGGCAACACGGAGCATTGGCTCGTCTTAAAAAAGGTGAGACAATTGATAAATTATTATACGGTGGTTATTCAACAATTTCTCTTGGATATGCTGGATTATATGAATGTGTTAAATATATGACAGGTAAATCACATACAGATCCAAGTGCAACACCATTTGCAATTGAAGTGATGCAACATTTAAATGATGCATGTACAAAATGGAAAGAAAAAGAAAATATTGATTTTTCACTTTATGGAACACCAATTGAATCAACAACTTATAAATTTGCAAAATGTTTACAAAAACGTTTTGGTAAAATTGAAGGTGTTACAGATAAAAACTATATTACAAACAGTTATCATATCCATGTAACAGAACATATTAACGCCTTTGATAAATTAACATTTGAATCTCAATTCCAAAAATTATCACCAGGTGGAGCTATTTCTTATGTAGAAGTTCCAGATATGCAAGATAATATTGATGCGGTATTAGCAGTTATGAAACATATTTATAATAATATTATGTATGCTGAATTAAATACAAAGAGTGATTATTGTATGGCTTGTGGATATGATGGAGAAATCCAAATTGAAAAAGATGAAAATGGTAAACTTATTTGGGTATGTCCAAACTGTGGAAATAAAAACCAAGATATGATGTCTGTTGCTAGACGTACATGTGGTTATATTGGAACACAATTCTGGAATCAAGGAAGAACACAAGAAATCAAAGAACGTGTATTACACTTATAGAGATGAAATTTTCATCTCTTTTTTTCTATTTATTAACCAAAAACCAAAGAATGGAAAATGGTAAACAAGTTGTTGATGGAAATCTTGAAGGTATTAAAAAATCTTTAGAGGGCTCTCTTAAAAGATTAAAAACAGATTATATTGATTTGTATTATTTACATCGCGTTGATCCTAATGTACCAATTGAAGATATTGCGTATTTAATGAAGGATTTTATTAAACAAGGGAAAATCAAACATTGGGGATTATCAGAAGCAGGAATTGAAACCAAGCCCATGCAATATGTCTTTTAACAGCCGTAGAGAGTGAATATTCAATGATGTGGAGAGAACCAGAAGATAAGCTTATTCCTTTACTTGAAGAACTAGGTATTGGTTTTGTTTCTTTTGCTCCATTATGTAAAGGATTTTTAAGTGATGCTTATGATAAAAATGGTTTTCATGCAAAATTAAATGCACCAAGATTTAGTGAAGAAGCGCTTAAAAAGAATCAAGTAGTTGTTGATTTAGTTAATAAAATTGCAAAAGAAAAAAAGGCAACAGTTGCATAAATTTCTTTGGCTTGGGTATTAGCACAAAAAGATTTTATTGTACCTATTCCAGAAACAACAAAGTTGGAAAGATTAAAAGAAAATATTAAAGCAACCGAAATCAAATTTACAAAAGCAGAAGTTGAATCAATGAATCAAGCATTATCTCAAATGGATATCGAAAGTAGAAGGTTTGAACCAGGTTCTGATTTTGAAAAAAGAGTTGGTTTATATAAAGACGAGACATTCTCGCTTTTTTTGTTATGAAAAAAATTTGATGAATTGATAAATTTGTAAAAATATGTCGATTATATCTAAAAAATATGTAATACTGAAAGAAGTGAGGAAAGGAGAATAAGGTGAAAGATATTTATTTATTACTAACAAAATCAGATACTTTTATTTCTAAAGCAATTTATTTAATGACGCAAGACAGTTATACACATATTTCTATCTCTTTTGAAGAAAATTTACAACCGATGTATAGTTGTGCTAGAAAATATACTTACTCTCCAATTCCTGCAGGAATTAGAAATGAGTCATTTGAAAAGGGATTCTATAATAAAAATCAACATATTCCTTGTGCATTATATAAACTTACTGTTAAGAAAGAGATATATTATAAGGCAAAATTTATTTTAGAATCTATTTTAAATCATTCTCAAGATTATAAATATAATTTAATGGGATTGGTTTTATGTAAATTGGAAGTTCCTTATCGTAGAAATCATTATTATTTCTGTTCAGAATTTGTAAGTGAAATCTTGGCTTATAGCCAAGCTATAGAATTACCTAAGCTTCCTTGTTTAATGAAACCATCGGATTATTTATTATTTGAAGAATTAGAGTGTTTATATCAAGGAAATATTGGAGAACTTATAAAATATAGAGGTTTATGTTAAAGGATGATACATCCTTTTTATTATATCAATAGAATCTATAAAGAATTGTTGTATAATAGGAAAATATGAAAAGAGGAATTGAAATGAATTATGCAGAAATTAAGAATTTTGATATCGCTAATGGCTTAGGAGTTAGAGTTTCTTTATTTGTATCAGGATGCACGCATCACTGTAAGAATTGTTTTAATCAAATGACATGGGATTTTAAATATGGAAAAGAGTTTAATCAAGAAGTAGAAGATTTAATTATTGATTATTTAAAACCAGAACATATAACAGGATTGTCTTTACTTGGAGGAGAACCAATGGAACCAAGTAATCAAAGAGCGTTATTACCGTTTATTAAAAGAGTAAAAGAACTTTATCCACAAAAGGATATTTGGTGTTATACAGGTTATCTCTTTGATCAAGAACTTTTAAGTGAAAGTCGAGCAAGATGTGAAGTAACTGATGAATTGTTATCTTATATCGATGTTCTAGTAGATGGTAAGTTTATTGAAGAACTTAAAGATTTAAGTTTAAAGTTTAGAGGATCGTCTAATCAAAGAATTATAGATGTTAAACAAAGTTTAGAAAAAGATGAAATTATTTTATATAAAGATTTGAATGAAAATAGAAATTTTCAAAAATATGAATAAGACGATATACACTACATAATTAGATAAAATTATGCTATAATATTTTCGTTAATTATAGAGGGAGTAGAATATGATAGGATTTTATAGTTATACTGTCATTCTTACATATTTATCATTAGTTTTTGCAATGGTAGGAATCCACTTATCAGTCATTGGACTTTATCAATGGTCATTTATTTGTTTAATGATGTGTGGTATTTGTGATACCTTCGATGGAATGGTCGCAAGAAGTAAGAAAAATCGTACAGAAGAAGAAAAGAAGTTTGGAATTCAAATAGATTCTTTATGTGATCTTATTTCTTTTGGTGTTTTTCCAGCAATACTAGGATATAATTTAGGATTATCTTCAGTAGGGTGGCTTGCTATTGAAATACTTTATGTATTAGCAGCAGTTATTCGTTTAGCTTATTTTAATGTTACTGAAGAAACAAGACAGCAACAAACAACAGAAAAAAGAAAGTATTATCAAGGTTTACCAGTTACAACTTCAGCCTTTATTTTACCTTTTGCATTTGCTTTAAGATATGTTATTTTTGGTTTAGATTACTTATATGGAACTTTAATGTTAATTACAGGTGTTTTATTTGTTGTTGATTTTAAAGTGCCAAAATTAAAAGGGAAAGGAATTATTGCACTTGGTGTTCTAGTTGTTATTGAACTTGTGCAAATTCTTTGTTTTTCATGATTAAAGATCGTCAAGGACATATCGTTAAAGAATTAGAGGGTCAAAATAAATTATTAAAAAAATTATATAGCACATCTGCTGGTAGATGTGCTTTAAAAATCTTAGTATCACCATTTGTTACACACTTAGGTGGTTTATATATGTCTTCACCATTTTCAAAGACAAGTATTTCTTCGTTTATTAAAAACAATGATATTGATATGAGTCAATATGAAGAAAAGAAATATAAAAGTTATAACGATTTCTTTACAAGAAGAATAAAGGATGGTCAAAGACCATTTGACAATTCTAAAGATGTATTGATGGCACCTGCTGATAGTAAACTTACTTACTATCCAATAAATGATGATACGATTTTAGAAATCAAGGATACAAAATACCAATTAAAAGATTTATTACAAGATGAAACATTGGCTAAAGAATATGATGGTGGAATATGTCTTGTATTTCGTTTAGCTGTTGATGATTATCATCGTTATAGTTATGTAGATGATGGTCAAATTGTTTCCCATAAGAAAATCAAAGGTATTTTTCATACTGTTAATCCTATCGCAAATGATTATTATCCTATATACAAAATGAATAGTAGAGAGTACACTGTGATTGATTCAAATAACTTTGGTAGAATGATTCAAATGGAAGTAGGAGCAATGATGGTTGGTAAAATTGTCAATTATAAACATAGTATTGCTACTAAAGGAGAAGAAAAAGGTTATTTTGAATTTGGTGGATCGACAGTTGTAATGATTTTGAAAAAAGATACTGTCAAAATAGATGATGATATTATAAATAATTCTAGTGAGAACATTGAAACAAGAGTATTACTAGGACAAACGATAGGACATAAAGGGGTGTAAAGATGTCGAAGGTTATAGCAATTACAAATCAAAAGGGTGGTGTTGGTAAAACAACGACAAGCGTTAATTTATCAGCTGCACTTGCGAAGATGAATTATAAAGTGTTACTTATAGATATGGATCCTCAAGCAAATGCAACACAAGGTATTGGTATCGATAGAGATTATATTGAATTATCAACATATCATGTTTTAACAGGAGAAGTTGGTTTAGAAAAAGTAATTCAACATTCTTATATTGAAAATCTAGATGTTGCACCAGGAGAAATAGATTTAGCAGGGATAGATTTAGAATTAGCACATGTAAAACAAGGAAGAGAAGTGCGTTTAAAACAATCATTAGATAAAATTAAAGATTATTATGACTTTGTTTTTATTGATTGTCCACCAGCCCTTGGTTTATTAAATACAAATGCATTAACTTCATGTGATACAGTACTTATCCCAGTACAATGTGAATACTATGCACTTGAAGGTTTAACACAATTGTTAAATACAATTAAATTAACACAAAATCATTTTAATAAAAAACTTTCTATTGAAGGTTTATTATTAACAATGTTAGATCAACGTACAAATTTAGGATTGGAAGTTTCTCAAGAAGTAAGAAAGTATTTTAAAGAAAAAGTTTATAAAACTGTTATTCCAAGAAATATTAAATTATCTGAAGCACCAAGTGCAGGAATCTGTATTTTTGATTATGATGGATCTTCTGTTGGGGCTCAAGCTTATAAAGAACTTGCAAAGGAAGTGTTGAGTAGAAATGGCTGAGAAAAAGAAAAAATTAAATAAAGGATTAGATGCTATTTTTGGTGGAGATATTACATCATTAATTGATGATATTGAACATAATACACCTGAAAGTAGTCAAGAAAAAATCAAATTAGATGAAATTAGACCTAATCCTTATCAACCAAGAAAAGTATTTGATGAACAAGCTTTAAATGAACTTGCTTTATCAATTCAAGAACATGGTATTTTCCAACCAGTAATTTTAAAGAAATCTGTTCAAGGATATGAAATTGTTGCTGGTGAAAGAAGATGCCGTGCAGCAAGAATGGCACATTTAGAAGAAGTTCCAGCAATTATTGTTGATTTTAGTGATCAACAAATGATGGAAATTGCTTTATTAGAAAATATTCAAAGAGAAGATTTAAATGCCATCGAAGAAGCACAAGCTTATCAAACGATGATGGAAAAACTTAAACTTACACAAAATGAATTAGCTAAACGTATTGGAAAATCAAGAACACATATTACAAATACACTTAGATTATTGAACTTACCTGAAAAGATTCAAGAATATGTATTAGATGGTTCTTTATCAATGGGACATGCAAGAGCTTTAATTACATTGGATAAAGAAAGAGCATTAAAGATTGCTAAAAGAGTTATTGATGAAAAGTTATCTGTTAGAGATGTTGAAAATATTGTGAAAGGCTTTGAACTTCAAGAAGCTAGAAAGAATAAACCTAAGGTTGAAAAATCTAAAGAATATCAATATGTTGAAGGATTACTTAGAAAAAAATATCGTACGAGAATCAAAGTAGATGATAAGTCTATTACAATTAAATACTCTGACACAGATGATTTAAATAGATTATTAGAATTAATGGGTGTTATTGAAGAAAGTTAAAACTTGGGTAAAACCAAGTTTTTTCTATGCGAAAAAAACATAGTAGAATGCAAAATCAATATTGTACATTTTCTTACTTTTATCTCAAAATAAAAGTAAGAAAAGAGGGAAATACAATGGAATATCAAACATTAAATAATGGGTTAAAAATGCCTATAGTAGGTTTTGGTGTCTTTAGAGTACCAGATAAAAAAGAATGTGAAGAATCAGTATATCAAGCAATTAAAGCAGGATATCGTTTAATTGATACAGCAGCTTCTTATACCAATGAAGATGCGGTTGGTGCAGGTGTTAAACGTGCTATTGAAGAAGGTGTTTGTACTAGAAAAGATTTATTTATTACTTCTAAGATGTGGGTACAAGATATGAAAAACTATGAAACTGCAAAGAGAGCAATTGATGCATCGATTGAAAAAAGCGGTTTGGGTTATTTGGATTTATATCTTTTACATCAAGCGATGGGTGATTACTTTAGTGCATGGAGAGCAATGGAAGATGCGTATAAAGAAGGAAAATTAAAAGCAATCGGTGTTTCTAACTTCTATGCACATGTTCTTGTCAATTTTGTAAATACAGTAGAAATCAAACCAATGGTCAATCAAGTAGAACTTCATCCATACTATACACAAGAAAAAGCAATAGAAACAATGAAATATTATGATGTTATTCCTGAAGCATGGGCACCACTAGGTGGAGGAAGATATAATCCATTTGAAGATGAGATGTTAAAAGGAATTGCAGCTAAATATAATAAATCAGTAGGACAAGTCTTACTTAGATGGAATGTACAAAGAGGTGTTGTTGTTGTTCCAAAATCAACACATGTAGAAAGAATAAAAGAAAATATAGATATCTTTGATTTTGAATTAAATGAAGAAGAAATGAAACAAATCTCATCATTAGATATGGGTTATTCAGGATCAAGAGCTAAACATTTTGATGTTGAATTTGTGGAAATGTGTTTAGCTAAAAAAATACATGATTAATGAGTAAGTATGATTATTTTCATTAAATGAAATAATCATGCTTTTTTTATATAAGGTGTTAAGATGGTTTTAGAGAAAAGCGGAGGATATTAAAATGGTAAAAAAATTTCCAGAAGGATTTTTATGGGGTGGCGCTGTTGCTGCTAACCAATATGAAGGTGGATGGAACGAAGGAGGAAAAGGTGTTTCTGTTTCAGACTGTGCCCGTCACCATTTAGATGTAGATGTTCAAGATTATGCTAAACAAAATGAAATTTCTACAAAAGAAATTTTAGAAGCAATGAAAAGTGATGATACAAGTCTTTATCCAAAAAGACATGGTTCAGATGGGTATCATCATTATAAAGAAGATATTAAATTATTTGCTGAAATGGGATTTAAAGTATTTAGACTTTCTATTGCTTGGTCACGTATTTTCCCAAATGGAGATGACAAAGAACCAAATGAAGAAGGTTTAAAATTCTATGATGATCTTTTTGATGAATGTCATAAATATGGTATTGAACCTTTAGTTACAATGTCACACTATGAACCACCAATCAACTTAGTATTAAATTATAATGGTTGGTATGATCGAGAAATTATTGATATGTTTGTTAAATATGTAGATGTCATTACTGATCGTTATAAAGATAAAGTCAAATATTGGCTAACTTTTAATGAAGTTGATTCAATGATTCGACATCCTTATACAACAGGAGGACTTGTAAGAGATCGTTTTGAAGGTAAAAACTTTACAGAAGTTATTTTCCAAGCAATGCATCATCAATTTGTCGCAAGTGCTCTTGCAACAAAAATTGCGCATGAAAAAAATCCAAACTGTAAAGTAGGATGTATGCTTACAAAATTAACTTATTATCCATATACTTGTAAACCAGAAGATGTTTTACAAGCACAACAAGATATGAGAAGTACGTATTGTTATAGCGACACTCAAGTCTTTGGAGAATATCCTGCTTATTTATTAACTAAATTTAAAAATGAAGGTTTAAATATTAAAATGGAAGAACGTGATTTAGAAATCATGAAAAAATATCCAGTTGATTTTGTTTCATTTAGTTATTATTCATCAAGCTGTGTTGCTAAAGATGATGCTGGATTAAAGAAAACAGCTGCTAATACTAATATTGCGATTAAAAACCCTTATATTCCAAGTTCTGATTGGGGATGGCAAATTGATCCAATCGGTTTAAGAGTTTCTTTAGTAGATTTATATGATCGTTATAGAAAACCATTGTTTATTGTAGAAAATGGTTTAGGAGCTAAAGATGAACTTATTGATGGTAAAGTAGATGATCAATATCGTATCGATTATTTTGATGCTCACTTTAGAGAAATGTATAATGCAATCTGTGAAGATGGTGTTGATTTAATGGGTTATACATCTTGGGGATGTATTGATTTAGTATCTGAAAGTACAAAACAAATGTCTAAACGTTATGGATTTATTTATGTAGATGCAGATGATTTAGGTAATGGTACTTATAAAAGATATAAGAAGAAATCATTTGATTGGTATAAACATGTTATTGAAACAAATGGAGCTTGTTTATTTGAAGACTAGAGATTCTAAGGAATCTCTTTTTTCTTTATATAAGTGACAGATAAGCGATAAAGTTGTATGATAATCACGGTGATGAAATGAATAGAGAAAAGACAAAACAAATTGTAACAGGAGCATTTATGGCAGCCCTTTTTGGCGTGTTATCGGTTGTAAATGTTTATACAGGAACGATGTTCGATATTATTTTTATTTATCTAATGACAGTTGCGTTAGCTTATTATACGTTTAAGTTTAATGCAAAGATGGCTGTTCTTGTCTTGTTTACAAGTACGTTTATTTTATTTTTAACAGGTGAATTATTTTTTACTTTGTATTCTTTTTTTACTTTACCATTAGGTATTTTATATATTTATTGTATAAAAAAGAATATTGATGGTAAATGGATTTTAAGAGTTTATAGCATGTTGAAGAATTTTGTTGTTTTATTTTTATTGAATTCTTTACTAGGTTTAAATACTTTTACAGATGCGAAAGATATTTATTATAGTATTGTAGGACTTTTTCCTCTTTTAGAAAGTGATTTTTTAAAGAATGGAATGTTTATTATTTTATGGATCGTCTTATCTTTTTCAGAAGTTTATATTATTAAAGTTTATACGAATCTATTTATCCTTCGAATGAATAAAAATAAGATGATGAAATAAATGAATTCATGTATAATATAAGGTAATAAAGAGGAGGGTATTTCATGATTAAGAAGCTTATGCAACTTAGAAATACAATAGTTGCTTTATTAGGTATAGAATTTGTATTAGCTTTATTAACTTATATGTTTTTACAAAATCGTGTTACTTTAGCTTTAATGATTTATATTTTAATAAAAAATGTTGTTTGTATCATTGTTCTCTATTATCTCCATAATATGTTTAGTGAAACAACTTATAGTGTTAAAGAAGCATTAAATAATGAATCAAAGAATGCTTTGATTTTTGGTGGAATAGGGCTTATTAAATATGATGAAAATAGAAATGTTGTTTGGGTCAGTGATTTATTACACGAACTTGGTATTCGTATCGTAGGGAAGAAATTACTTGAATGGCAACCTTTACTCGCAATACTTTTTGAAGATGAAGATGTTAGAACAATAGATATTAATTCTAGAAGATATGAAGTTTATAATTCTAGAAATAATCGTTTATTATTTTTAAAAGATGTAACAGATTTAACAACGATTGAAAAAGAATATAATGATCAACAATTATGTGTTGCCTATTTAACAATTGATAATTATGATGATTCTATTGAATATGCAGATGAACAAAAATCAGTCATGATTGAAACAACTTCAAGACAAATGATTTTTGATTGGGCCAAAGATAATGGAATTATCTTAAAAAGATATAAAGAAGATGGTTATTTAGCTGTTTTTAATGAAAGAATTTATCGTAAACAAGTAGAAGTTCATTTTTGTATTTTAGATGAATTTAAACAAAAGATGGAATCAATTGGTGCCGTGATGTCTTTATCAATGGGAATAGGAAGAGGATCTAAAGTTTTACGTGAATTAGATGAACTTGCTTTTAGTGCTATTTCTTTATCGTATTCACGTGGTGGAGATCAAGTGGCAGTAAAAACATTAGATGAAGAAATTCGATATTTTGGTGGAAATAGTGAAAATAGTGAAAAAGCGAACCGTGTTAGAGCACGTGTTATTTCACAAACACTAGCAAGTTTAGTAAAACAAAGTCAAAATGTCTTTATTATGGGACATAAGCAATCTGATTTAGATTCTTTTGGAGCGAGTTTAGCGGTTGCTAAGTTTGTTAAAGCATTTGAAAAGTATGCTTATGTGATTGTTGATGAAAATTCTTTAGAAGAAAAAACAGGAAATATTGCACGTCGTTTAATGGCAGAAGATTTATATAAAGGAAAAATTATTTCTCCTGCAAAAGCTATTGATTTAATTGATGAAGATGCATTACTTATTTGTGTTGATAATCATAAGCCAGCATTGGCTATTAGTGAAGAACTTTTGGATAAGGCTGAAAAGATAGTCGTGATTGATCATCATCGTCGAGGGGAAGACTTTGTTGATTCACCAATTTTAACTTATTTGGAACCAGCTGCTTCTTCAACTGTAGAATTAGTGGTTGAATTATTTGAGTATCAAAGAGTTGAAATTGAAGTTTTACCAACAGAAGCAACTGTTATGTATGCAGGAATGTTGGTGGATACAAACTATTTTAGAAATCATGTTGGATCACGTACTTTTCAAATTGCTTCAAAGCTTAAAGAAAAACAAGCGAATGTTTCTAGAGCTTATGAGTTCTTGCAAGATGATTACAAAACGACACAAGAAAAAATGTCTATTTCAGCTAATGCATATCGTTTTGGAAATGATATACTAATAGCATATGGAAATGAAGAAGAAATTTATACAAGACCTCTACTAGCGAAAGTTGGTAATGAGTTATTAAATATTGCTGAAATTAAAGCGGTATTTGTTGCAGGACGCGTAGATAAGGATAAGATTGCTATTTCTGCTCGTTCTAAGACAGAGGTTAATGTACAGTTGATTATGGAAAAACTTGGAGGTGGTGGTCATTTTTCAATGGCTGCTTGTCAGGTTGAAGAAAAAACTGTTAAGGAAACGATCGATAAGTTAGAAGAAGCTATTGATCAATATTTGGATGAAAGAGGGTAAAAAAGATGAAAGTAGTTTTATTAGAAGATGTTAGAAAAGTAGGTAAAAAAGGTGATGTTGTCAATGTATCTGATGGATATGGACAAAACTTCTTAATTAAAAATAAATTAGCTGTTAAGGAAACAGCAGGTGCTAAAAAGATTTTAGAACAACAAAAAGAAGAAGCAAGATTACAAGATATTGAAAATAAGAAAAATGCGGAAGCACTAAAAGAAAAAATTGAAGGTATTACATTAGAATTTGTTTTAAAATCTGGTAAAGATGGTAAAACGTTTGGAAGTGTTTCAACAAAACATATCGTTGAACAATTAAGAGAAAAATATGATATTAGAGTCGATAAAAGAAAATTTATCAATGCACATCCAATTGGAGCATTAGGATATTCAAACTTAAAAGTTGAACTATATAAAGGAGTTATCGCTACTATTAGAGTTCACTTATCTGAAAAATAGGAGGGAGATTTATGCCAAGAGTTTTCCCACATGATTTAGAGGCAGAACGTTCTTTACTGGGATCTATGCTTATATCAAAAGAAGCTTGCCAAGATATTTTGAATAAGTGTGAAGATAGAGATTTTTATGAAGAATCACATAAAGTATTATTCAATGCAATGAGTGAACTTTCGAGACAAAATATACCTGTTGATGTTACAACGATTACTTCTTATCTATTAGATCATAGCCAATTAGATAAAGTAGGTGGAGTAGAATACTTAAGACAATTAAGTGATTCAGTTCCAACTTTAGCTCATAGTGAATATTATTTAAAGATTATTCATAATAAATCGATTTTAAGAAAAATCATCAATGAAACAACAAAAATAGCTGAAAATGCTTTTGGAGATATTGAAGATATTGATGGTTTTATTGATGAAAGTGAAAAAACAATGTTGGCCATTACGAGAGATCGTAATGCTGGAGAGTTTGTTGACGTAAAAAAAGTTATTAGAGAAGTAACGGATCGTTTAAATAAATTACAAAGTATAGATGGTAATATTTCAGGTATTCGTACAAATTTTAGAGATTTGGATAAAATAACATCAGGACTTCAAAAAGGAGACTTGATTATTTTAGCGGCACGTCCAGCAATGGGGAAAACAGCTTTTGCCTTAAATATTGCCCATAATGTTGCTTTTAAATCAGAAGATCCAGTAGCTATTTTTTCATTAGAAATGCCTGCGAGTCAATTAGTGCAAAGAATTATTTGTTCCATGGGTGGAATTGAAGGTTCTACCATGAGAACAGGTGAAATCTTGAAAACAAATGCAAATAAATACTATGCGGCAGCTGAAAGAGTCAGTAAATGTAATTTATACATAGATGATACGCCAGGAGTTAAAATCAATGAAATTGTCGCTAAATGTCGAAAATTAAAGCAAGAACATGGTTTAAAATTAATTGTTATCGATTATCTTCAATTAATTACTGGAAGTTCCAATAATCGAGAATCAAGACAACAAGAAGTCTCAGATATTTCAAGACAATTAAAAATGTTGGCCAGAGAATTAGATGTTCCTGTTATTGCTTTATCACAGTTATCACGTTCAGTTGAACAAAGACCAAATAAACGTCCAATGATGTCTGACTTGCGTGAATCAGGAGCCATCGAACAAGATGCCGATATCGTTACCTTTATTTATCGAGAAGGATATTATAAAGCAAGTGAAGGAAAAGAAGAGGAAGATAATGGTTTAACAGAAATTATTATCGCTAAACACAGAAATGGAGCAACAGGTGAAGTTAACCTTGCTTTTGAAAAGAATTTTAGTAGATTTACAGATTTAGCACCTATTGGTCCTGATGGAAGTAGTGCGGGTGTAAGAGATGTAAGAGGTTAGGAGAAGAAAGAATGTATCACCAATATCGAGAAGGATATATAGAAGTTATATGTGGATGTATGTTTGCAGGAAAAACAGAAGAATTGATTAGACGAATCAATGTTTTATCTTATGCGAAACAAAAAATATTAGTATTTAAACCTAAAATAGATGATCGCTATTCAGAAATAGAAATTGCATCACATTCAGGAAGAAAAGTCCCTTGTTTTGCAATTGATGATCCAGAAGAAATCTTAGATAAAGTGACAGATGATGTACAGGTTGTCGCTATTGATGAAGTTCAATTTTTTAATTCAAAGATCGTAGATGTTTGTGAATATCTTGCTGATAAAGGCGTTCGTGTCATGGTTGCAGGTTTAGATAAAGACTTTAGAGGTGAAGCATTTGGTGTAATGCCTGAACTTCTTACAAAAGGAGAATTTGTGACAAAGCTTACAGCTGTTTGTGCAAAATGTGGTTCACCGGCTACACGTACACAAAGACTTGTAGATGGCAAGCCAGCATCTTTTGATGATCCTGTTGTTTTAGTAGGAGCAGTTGATCATTATGAACCAAGATGCAGACATTGTCATGAAGTTGTCAACAAACCTATAAAAATTAAAAGAAGAACTAAAAGTTCACAATAAATTAACATAGATCCATTATTATAAGGGTGTAAAAGAAAACCTCCCCTTAATATAAACAAAGAAAAGGCACATGTTGAGATAACATGTGTTCTTTTTTATATCATCTAATAAATAATTATCAATATAATAAAAATGATTTATACACTTAAATAGTGTACTATTCTAATAACTACTAGAGGGAAAGTGGTAATTTGAAAATAATATCTTTACAACTAGAGATATTCATCATCATTATTATAGGATACATATTTTCTAGAAAGGGAATTATTACTAAAGAAGTTAGAAAAAAATTAACAGATATCGTTATTGATCTTATATTGTCTTGTGCTATTATTAAATCATTTATGATGAAATTAACATCAGAGATTATAAGAGATACAGTTGTTATTTTTATTGTTTCTTTTGGTATTCAACTTTCTTATAGTGTATTTAATCGTATTTTTTATAATCGCTTTGATGATTCAAAAGCAATTATTTTAAAATATGCGACTATTGTTTCTAATGCAGGATTTATGGGATTACCAATTGTAGAAAGTATTTATGGGCAAACTGGTTTATTATATGCTTCAATTGCTTTAATACCGCAAATAATCTTTATGTGGAGTGCAGGTTTATCATTATTTACACAAACAGATTCTAAAAATATGATCAAAAAAGTTACATTTCATCCATGTATTATTGCTGTTTATATTGGTTTGCCTTATTTAGGATTTAATTTAGATTCTACAATTATTGCAGTGATTATTATTTCTTTATATCATGGAGCTTATATTAGTGAAGTTGTTAGAAGTGGGATTGAGTCTGTTTCTCGTGGACAATTTGAAGCAGCTGAGTCTCAAGGTTTTACTTTTGTTCAAACAATCATATATATTATTTTACCCCAAACGATTAAATTAGTTATTCCTCAATTGTTACAAACAATTATTACAATATTTAAAGATTCTTCTTATTTAAGTACAATTGGTGTAGTTGACTTTATGTATCAAGGTAGACGTTTAATGGCTCATTTTTTTCAAGCAGATCAAATTATGTTTATCTTTGTTTATATGGCAGGAATTTACTTTATTATTAACTTTGGTTTATCGTTAGTAGTAAGACATATGACTTCAAAGAAACGTGAAGCTAAAAAACGTATGAAATTAAGTAGAAAGTTACAAACTGTATAGCCCCCTTATAAGGACAATGGAAACATTGTTCTTTTTTTTGTTGCTATATATCGTTTAACGATATATCATAAAAATGAAGAAAGTATCGCTAAACGATATAGGAGATGAAATAAATGCCAAAAAGAGAAATGGAAGTATTGACCCCACAAATGTATTATGTATTACTTGTTTTACATCAACCAATGCATGGCTATGAAATTATGAGTGAAATTACTCGGATTACTAATGGTGAAATCACTGTAGGAGCAGGTTCTTTATATACTTTATTACCAAAGTTTGAAAAAGAATGTTATATCAAATTAGTGAAAGTAGAAAATAATAAAAAAATCTATCAAATTACAAATCTAGGAAAAAAGAAATTACAAAAAGAAAAAGAAAGGATGCTTAAACAAATTTCATTATTAGATCAAATAGGAGGATAAAGATATGAAATACAAAGATGTCTTAAGAAATAGTTTGTATTTAGATGAAGAGTTACAAGATTATTTTAATGAAATGTCTAAAAAAGGATGGCGTTTAGATTTTGTTGGTTATTATTATCGATTTATAAAAGATGAACATGTTTATAAGTATCAAATAGATTACACCCCTATATCTAGTGAATATCAAGATATTTTAAAGGAAATGGGGTATCACGAAGTAAGAAATTTATTTGATGATTTTAGAGTTTTAGAAAATGAAAATGTTGATGCACCTGATTTAAATACAGAATTTGTTTTTGATAAAAATAATAAAATGAAACAATTTAAAAAGATTCGCTATTTTATTTATCCAATTTTAGCTTATTTCTTATTTTGGTTAGGTAAGATTTTTATAAAAGATATTGTAGAGATAGGTAAACCTGTTCTTTATTATGAAGGATTTGGTTCATTGTTGATGGGTATTGTTTTTATTGTTTTATCATTTGTACTCTTATTTGTGACAATTTTAAATTTTTCTATTTTATATGCATTAAAAAATGATAAAGATTTAAAAAGTTTAAAGAAACTAAACAGTATTAAAGATCATTTAAGTATTCTATTTTATATTTTGTTAGTAATAAGTGGTGTTTTTTACTTATTAAAATCATTTATAACATTAGATTTAAAAGTCATTGTTTATCTTTTACTTACATGTATTATAGGAGTAGTTTTATCACGTATTATTAAAAATAATAAATATAACAGTGCCATTGCTGCTTTTGTTGCTATTGCTATTTGTGGACTTATTTTTCCTCAGGTACAAATGGATGATTCATTATTTGAAAGCAGCACTGTTAAAACAAAAATTACAAATTATGAAAAAGATATAAAAGATACAACATGTACCTATCCACAATTAGATGTCTTGATTAAAAAAGATAAGTATAAAGATGAAATCTTTAAATACATCATTATCAAAACAGAACATGATACAAGAGATAATCAAAATTTTGAAAAAGCAGTAAATACAAAATCTAATGTCTCATGGGACAGTAATAAAACACAATATGTTCATTATGAAAAAGCTATTCAATCCTTTAATAAAAAAGGAAATACATATGACAATGGAACATATGTAATCAAAATATTAAAAAATAGAATTATAACGAAATATAAAGAAAACAAATAGTAGAATTTCATCTTGATAACAATTTATCATAGGATTATAATATTCGCGGTGAGAAATATGAAAGATTATGACGAAGTAGAACAGAATGTTGAACAATTAGAAAATGAATTAGAAGAGGTAGAGGAAGAGCTTGAACAAGAAGAAGAAGGCTTTCTAGAGTGTGAACGTTGGCGTTGTTTTTTATTATTGATTACTGTAGGTGGATTCTTTGGTGCTTATACTTTTTCAGTTAAAGGTGGCGTTTTCTGTAATGCCCAAACGGCTAATATTGTTTTATTTGGAATGGCTTTAGGAAATATGGATTGGTCGAGAGCAGCTTATTTATTGATTCCTATTAGTTCTTATTTTATTGGAACCATGGTTTCTGAATATTTAGCTTTAAAAATAAAGAAATATAGAAAATTAAGATGGGATACTATTTTAATTGGTATTGAAATTATTACGGTTATTATTCTTGGATTGTTACCAAGTAGTGTTCCAGATCAAGTCTTTCAAGTAACGATTAACTTTATCTGTGCTATGCAGTTTAATACTTTTAGACAAGCAGAAAAGGTTGGGATGGCAACCACTTTTGTCACAAATCATATCAGACAAACAGGAAGTTTCTTTGTTCGTTGGTTAAGAAAAAGACATGAAAAGAAATATTTAAATCGTTCTTTAAGACATTTATGTATGATTTTATGTTTTATAGCTGGAGCAATTTTTTCAACTGTTTTATGTGCTTATTTTAAAGATCGTGCAATTTGGGGTGCCCTTATTTTCTTAGTTATTTTACAAGGGGACTTATTATATGCTGATTTAGTTAAAGAAAAAGAATTATTAGATCAAGTTCCAAATGGGCATTAACGCCCATTTTTTCTTGTTTAAATCGTATATTTCATGTATTATTATTGTGCTATGAGTATAAAAAATTAATGGAGGTAAAAGCTATGAATGAAAGTATGTTAGATAGATTAGTATCTATGGAAAATAGATATGAAGAATTAGGTCATATGTTGATGGATCCAGATATTGGTACTGATATTAAAAAAATGACAGATGTTACAAAAGAACAAGCTTCTTTACAAGCTGCTTATGATTTGTTTCAAGAATATAAAGAAGTAAAAGATGGTATTGATGGTGCTAAAGAATTAATGAAGGAAAATGATCCTGAAATTAAAGAAATGGCAAAAATGGAATTAGATGAATTAGAAGAAAGAATGCCAGATATTATTAAAAAATTAGAATTAGAATTAATTCCTAAAGATCCAAATGATAATAAAAACGTTATTATGGAAATCCGTGGGGCTGCTGGTGGAGATGAAGGAAATATCTTTGCAGGTGATTTATATAGAATGTATGTAAAATATGCTGAAAGCCAAGGATGGAAAGTAGAAGTTATGGAAGCTGAAGAATCAGAAGCTGGTGGTTTCTCACTTATTTCATTCAATGTGATTGGCGATGGTGTTTATGGTAAATTAAAATATGAATCTGGATCACACCGTGTTCAACGTGTTCCTAAGACTGAAACACAAGGACGTGTGCATACTTCAACTGCGACAGTTTTAGTTATGCCAGAAATGGAAGAAGTTGATGTACAAATCAATAAAAGTGATTTAAGAATTGATACTTATCGTGCAAGTGGTGCCGGAGGACAACATATCAATAAAACAGATTCAGCTGTTCGTATTACTCACTTACCAACAGGAATTGTGGCAACAAGCCAAGATGGACGTTCTCAACATGATAACCGTGATAAAGCAATGAAAGCTTTAGTAGCACGTGTTTATGATTACTTCCAATCTCAACAAACAGAAGCAATTGATAGTGAAAGAAAATCGAAAGTTGGTACAGGAGATCGTGCTGAAAAGATCAGAACTTATAACTATCCTCAAAACCGTGTAACAGATCATCGTATTGGACTTACAATTCAACAATTAGATCGTATTATTGAAGGTAAATTAGATGATATTATTACAGCATTAATCAATGAAGATCAACGTCTTAAATTAGAAGGACAAAAATAATGAAAACAGTTAGAGAATTAATTAAAGAAGCCGAAAGTAAATTGGATGATGAACATAAAGATGTCAATGTCGCAAAAGTCTTATTTTATCATCTTGCTAAAAAAGAACCTCATGAGCTTTATTTAATGATGAATGAAGAAGTAGAACCTGAATTAGAAAAAGCTTTTCTTGCAGGAATGGAAGAATATTATCAAGGAAAACCTATTCAATATATTAAAGGTTGTGAAAGTTTCTTTGGTAGAGATTTTAAAGTGAATGAAGATGTATTGATTCCTCGTTATGAAACAGAAGAATTGGTAGAAAATATCTTATATCGTATTGATGATTACTTTAATGATTATAAAGAAATTCATTTATGTGATGTAGGGACAGGAAGTGGTGCTATTGCGATTACTCTTGCTTTAGAAGAACCACGTTTAAAAGTCATTGCGACAGATATTTCTAAAGAAGCTTTAGTTGTTGCTCAAGATAATGCGAAAACATTAGGGGCGAATGTTGAATTTAGAAATGGAGATATGTTACAACCTTTATTAGATACACATGAAAAAGTAGATATCTTTGTTTCTAATCCACCTTATATTCCTAATGATCAAGATATTGAAGCAATGGTTAAAGACAATGAACCTCATGTAGCATTATTTGGAGGAAATGATGGTCTTTATTTCTATCGTAAGATTTTTAAAGAAGTAAAACCTTTATTAAATGATCGTGCTTTATTAGCTTTTGAAATGGGATTTGATCAAAGAGAATTGATGGAAACAGCAATCAAGGAATTCTTTGGAGATTACCCTTTTGAAATTATTAAAGATATTAATGGAAAAGATAGAATGTTATTTATCTATTATAATTTAAAATAATATGAATATAGAAACAGAAAGACTCATAATCAAGCCACTTACATTAGATGATGCCAGACGTTTTAGTGAATATCGTGATAAAGAAGAAGTTGCAATGTATCAATCATGGGATGAATATCCTTTAAATAAGGCTATTAACCGTATTGAATATTGTCAAAAACATCCATTTCATGGACAAATTGGTAACTACCAATTTGGTCTTTATTTAAAAGAAAATAATCAGCTTATTGGAGATATTTTTATTGAAATAGATGGGCATACAACTTTTACTTTAGGATATACTTTAGATAGTGTTTACTGGTCTAAAGGATATGCAAGTGAAGCATTAAAGAGTGTATTTAAGGCAATGCATGAAACATATTCTTTTAAAATATGTTTATGTCATGTATATGAAGATAATATAAAATCAATTAAACTATTAGAAAGAAATGGATTTGATAAAATCCATAAATCTTGGTTTTACCAAGATGTACTTTATCGTAAAATGTTAAATAAATAGAGAAAATAGAATTATTCATATTTTTTCTTAAAATGAGTGTGGTCTTGCTAAGTAGACAAATCAAAATAAAAGGCATCAATTTAAAGATGTCTTTTTTTTAGTGACAAAATATTCAAAATAAACTCTATATAATGATTACGAGGTGGAAATAAAATGGATTTAGTTATCGTCAATAAACAAAAACACGTGCACTATATTTTACCAATCATTATATTTTTTAGTACCATTATTTTAAGCTATGCTAAAATACAAGAAACAGCCTTACCTTTTTTATTACCTTTATTTATTGTATCGTTTTATAGTGGATATTTGTATCTTATATGCTTTTTAACAGCGATTATAGGAATATCGATTATTAATCAAGATACATTTACAATTGTTGTCATCATTACTTTATTACTGACAATTTATCTTCTTAACTTTACACATCTATTAAGAACAAAGTATATTTCTTTTATTATGACAGCAATTTTGATTCCATTTTTTTATGCGAATCATTACAACATCTTACAAACAACAGTTCTAGTCATGTTAACGTTATTTAATTGTTATCTTGATCAAGAAATTATTCCTTTAATTATTCATCAAAATAAAAATGTTTTAAATATAAAAAGATTACAAGCTTTAATTGTTGTTGTCTGTACATTATTTATTAGCTTTATTCCTTTTAATACAACATATACAATGATTTTTTTAAGATATTTCTTATTGATTTCTATTTACTATTTATCAATTGAAAAAGTCATGCCTATTATTTTATATCTTTCTATTCTTTTAATGCTCATTGCTCCTTCATTAAAAGATGATGTCTTATCCTTAATATTACCAATGAGTTTCTTTTTTATGATACAACCTAAAAACAAATATCTATTCATGTCTATTTTCTTATTATCACATATTACACTACCATTTTTTATTAATTACAATTACTTCTATTATGCCTTTGTGATTCTTGTTCCAGTTTTTTTATTTATGATTTCTCCACAATTTAAAAATAAAAAAATAAAGATCAATCCAGAATTTATAGAAATAAGTTATCAAGAACAACTTAAAAGTAAAGCAGATGCTTTTGCATCTTTATTTCATCAACTCACAGAAGTTTTTAAAGAAGAAAATCAAGAAACCCACTTATCTGAATATGTGGGATATGTTTATGAGGATGTGTGTCATCATTGTTCTTCTAAAAAATATTGTTTTTATAGTCAAGAAGGAATGAGTCGTTTAGGTAAGTTGATTTCTAAGGGAATTCAAAAAGATTTAGAGGTAGATGATTATAATTATATTTATCAACATTGTTTAAAGCCGGATGATTATTTAAAGAGTTTAAAGAATCATCAAAAAGGTTATTTTAAGATGTTAAAAGTTAATCATGCACATGATCATTTAAAAAAAGATTTATTTCAAGAGTTTTCAATCATGGGGCATGTTTTTCAAAACTTTTCTAAAAAGATAGATGAACAAGATAATGAAAAGAAAATCTTAGAACATTTAAAAGCGTATCATTTTGAAGTGTATTATTTAAAGAAAATAAAAAAAGATTATGAAAATTATATGTTAGAAATAGGAATAGAAGATATAGATGAAAAAACTGTAACAGAAGAACTTATTCCTATTTTAGAAAATTATTTAAATGAATCATTAGATCTTGTCTCTATTAAAAAACAACATCTTCAAATAGGTTATACTTCAATTTTATTAAAACATGAACTTAAATATACATTACAACTTGCGAAAAAACAATATGCTTTAGATCAACAATGTGGAGATAGTATTCTTACTTTTGGTTTAGATGAACATCATTATGTAGCTTTATCTGATGGTATGGGACAAGGTTATATTGCTTATAAGGAAAGTAAATTGACATTAGATGTCTTAAGTCAATTGCTTAAAAATGGCATTCAATTAAGAGATACATTGAATACTTTAAATACGTTATTAAAGATAAAGAATCAAGGAGATATGTATACGACATTAGATTTATTTGATTTTAATTTAATGAATTCAAGATTAAAAGTAATTAAATATGGAGCTTATGAAAGTTATTTAATAAGAAATCATCAAATAGATGTTTTACATTCACATTCTTTACCAGTAGGAATGGCTTCTACAATGAAGATGGTTTCTTATGATATGAAAATCAAAGAAAATGATATATTGATTCTTACAAGTGATGGAGTAGGAGAACATTTCTTTGATTTATTAAAAAAATATCAAGAAGAAATTGAAAAGATGTCAGTTTATGAAATTGTTTCCTTTCTTTTTCAAAAATCTTTTCAAAAGAAAGATCTAGATGATATGAGTATTATTGTTATTAAAGTGGTCAATAGAAATTAGAGATATGCTATAATACAAGCGGTGAGATTATGTTAGATGAAAGTTTGTTAGATAAAAATAGAAAATATCTTGTAGGAGTATCAGGTGGCGTCGATTCGATGGCTTTATTAGATATGTTGGTTAAAAAAGCATACAATGTCATTGTTGTACATTATAATTATCATTTTAGAGAAGATAGTGATCTTGATGAAAATCTCGTACGTAGTTATTGTCAAAATCATCATCTTCCTTTTTATGTAAGACAAGGAGATAAAAAAGAATATCAAAAAGGCAATTTTGAAATGTTAGCAAGAGAAAAAAGATATGCTTTTTATAAAGAAATAGGTGATTTAAATGGAATTGATACGATTATTTTAGGGCATCATTTAAATGATCATTTAGAAACGATCGTGATGCAATTACAAAGACATAATACAAAGGGATATTTGGGTATAAAAGAACAATCTTATGTTAAAAATATGCATGTTGTAAGACCCCTATTAAAGTTAAAAAAACAACAACTTATAGATTATTGTACTAAAAATCATCTTGAATATCATGAAGACTATACAAACTATGATACACGTTATACACGTAATCATGTAAGACATATCGATTTAAAAAAATATAGTGAACAAGAATTATTAGAAAAGGCAAGTAAACATAATAAACAATACAAAAAACAACAAGCTAATCTCCAACAAATTTATCAAGAATATGATCAAAATCATTTCTTGTATTTAGATAAGTTACCAACAGAATCATTAGATCAAATCATTTATTATATGTTAAAAAAAGATATCTATCCACCACTTATAACAGAAAACTTAGTACAAGAAATTATTAAACAAACCCATTCACAAAAACCAAATATCGAAATATCATTACCTGTTAATTTTGTGTTCATAAAAAAGTATAATAATATAGCCGTTAGAAAAAAAGAAATTGACGATACTTATTATGTAAAGTATGAATCTTTTTATAAAGATCAACAATTACATTATTTTTTAACAGATCAAGGACATCTTCACGATGGTGTTTTTCTTTCAAAAGAAGACTTTCCAATAGTTATCAGATGTTTTAAAAATGGTGATACAATCAAAACATCTGGAGGAACAAAAAAGGTCTCTAGGCTATTTATAGATCGTAAAATTCCTAGAGATGAGCGTAAAATATGGCCAATCGTTGAAAATTGCCATGGTGAGATCATTTTGATCCCACATATCGCCAAAAATATCAAGTATTTATATACAAAACCAAATGTTTTTGTGATAAAATATGACACATGTAAGTGAGGTGTAAGGTATGCACAAGGATATAAAAGAAATATTATATACAGAAGAAGAAATTAAGGCTAAATGTGATGAATTAGCAAAACAAATTGATCAAGATTATGCTGGTCAAGAAATTTTATTAGTTGGTTTATTAAAAGGTTCAGTTCCATTTATGGCAGAACTTGCTAAACATTTAAAAAGTGATGTTAAGTTCGACTTTATGTCAGTAAGTAGTTATAGTGGTGTTGAATCTAAAACATTAGTTGTTAGACAAGATATTAAAGAAGATATTCGTGGTAAGAATGTTTTAATCGTAGAAGATATTTTAGATACTGGAAAGACTTTATATAACGTTAAAGAAATGTTAGAAAAAAGACATGCTAAGAGTGTTAAAATCGTGACTTTATTAGATAAAGAAGAAGGTCGTGTTTTTGATATGAAAGCTGATTATTCAGGATTTAAAATTCCTAATGCCTTTGTTGTAGGATATGGTCTTGATTTTAATGAACGTTATCGTCAATTACCTTATATAGGTGTTTTAAAAGAAGATTGTTATAAAAAATAGTTAGGAGATTTTATGGGAAATAAAAAAGGATTGTTGAAGTCTATCCTACCATGGCTTATTGTACTGATGGTTATTTCTGTGGCAATTCCTTTCTTTAATCAAAGTGAATCGTCAGAAATTAGATATGATAAGTTTATAGAGATAGTTCAAAAAGAAAAAGTAAAAGATGTAGAAATCGTTCCTAAATCATTAGTCATTGATGTGAGTGGAACATATTCTAAAAAAGCAAGCAATGGTAAAAAAGAAGATACTAAATTCTCTGTTGTTATTCCAAGAACAGAAACAGAATTAGATTCTTTAATTAGCTTGTTAGATGAAAATGGTACAAAAATCAATGTTGTCAATGATGCTGAAAGAAATCAATTATTGAACTTCATTGTAAGCTTATTACCATACTTGATCTTATTTGGAGGAATGTTCTTCTTCTTGAAGATGATGTCAAATACTGCTGGTGGTAATAATAAAGCCTTTGAATTTGGTAATTCAAGAGCTAAACTAGAAAAAAATTCTAAAACACATTTTAGTGATGTTGCTGGAATGGATGAAGAAAAAGAAGAAGTTAGAGAATTAGTTGACTTCTTAAAAACACCAAAAAAATTTGCTGATATGGGTGCTAAGATCCCACGTGGTGTTTTACTTGTAGGTCCACCAGGGACAGGGAAAACATTACTTGCTAGAGCGGTAGCAGGTGAAGCAAACGTTCCATTCTACTCAATTTCAGGTTCTGAATTCGTAGAAATGTTCGTTGGTGTTGGGGCTGGACGTGTAAGAGACATGTTCAAAAAAGCAAAACAAACAGCACCATGTATTATCTTCATTGACGAAATTGATGCAGTTGGTCGTCAAAGAGGTACTGGTATGGGTGGAGGACACGATGAACGTGAACAAACACTTAACCAATTATTAGTTGAAATGGATGGTTTCTCTGGAAATGAAGGAATTATCGTTTTAGCAGCTACAAACCGTGCAGATGTCTTAGATCCAGCTTTACTTAGACCAGGTCGTTTCGATAGACAAATCCAAGTAGCTAATCCAGATAAACGTGCACGTAGTCAAATCTTAAAAGTTCATGCAAGAAATAAACGTTTTACACCAGATGTTAATTTTGATAACATCGCTCAACGTACACCAGGGTTCTCTGGGGCTGAACTTTCAAACGTTTTAAATGAAGCTGCCTTACTTGCTGTAAGACAAAATCATGATTTAATTACAATGGCTGATATTGACGAAGCGGTGGACCGTGTTATGGGTGGACCTGCTAAGAAATCACGTAAATATACGGAAAGAGAAAGACGCTTAGTGGCTTACCATGAAGCAGGACATGCTTTAATAGGTTTAACTTTAGAAGATGCCAATAAAGTACAAAAAGTTACAATTGTTCCTCGTGGACAAGCAGGTGGTTATAACTTAATGACACCTAAAGAAGAAACATATTTCCAAACTAAGAGTCAATTAAAAGCAACTATTTCAGGATATATGGGTGGACGTGTGGCTGAAGAAGTCTTCTTTGGAGATGTAAGTTCAGGAGCACACAACGATATTGAACAAGCAACTCGAATTGCGAGAATGATGGTTACTGAATTAGGTATGTCTGAACTTGGACCTATTCAATATGATTCTGAAAATGGACAAGTTTTCTTAGGTAGAGATTATACACAAAGAAGTAATACACATTCAGGACAAATTGCTTATGAAATTGATGTTCAAGTACGTAAAATTATTGATGCTTGTTATCAAGAAGCAACAAATATTATTGAACAAAATAAAGAAAAACTTATTTGTATTGCAGAAGCATTACTTGAACATGAAACATTATCTGGTGAAGATATTGAATCTTTATACAATACAGGTAAAATGTTAGAACATCATGATGGAACTTTAACTGAAGAACCTGTTCAAGAAGTTAAAGAAGAAAAACCATCAATTGATGATCAAGATGATTTATTAGATGAAATGAAATAAAGCGAATTTCGCTTTTTTTCATTTAGAAAGGGGATAAATATGAGTACACGAACAAAGAGAATTGTAATCATCTTAATCGCTTTAAGCATGATTATTCCGATATTTTCTTCCGTGTTCTTTTTATAGAAAAGAAAAATGAAAGATTATTTAGTAAGAGGATTAGTCAATAGTAAAAATTGTCGTGTGTTTGCCTGCCAAACAACGAATTTATTAGAAAAAGCAAGACAAGAACATGATTTATGGCCAACAGCATCTGCTGCTCTTGGAAGAATGATGTCAGCTACTCTTATGATGGCTGCAATGAATAAAAATAATGAAAAAATGACTGTCACAATTAATGGTGGAGGACCAATTGGTACGATGATGGCTGTTACGCGTGGTGATGGACATATTAAAGGTTTTGTAGGTGATCCACATGTTCATTATACTTATAATGATACTGGACATTTAGCAGTAGGTGTGGCTGTTGGAACACAAGGAACGTTACAAGTGATTAGAGATATGGGGTTAAAAGAACCCTTCTGTGGAACAGTACCACTTCAAACAGGTGAAATTGGTGATGATTTTTCTTATTATTTCATGGCAAGTGAACAAACTCCATCAGTTGTTTCTGTAGGTGTTTTAGTTGATGAAACAAATGAAATCTTATCTTCAGGTGGTTTTATTATTCAATTATTACCAGAAGCTACTGAAGAAGATATTTCTTATATTGAAGAAAAAATAAAAGATTTCCCTGCTGTTTCTTCATTGATTCATGAAGGAAAAACACCAGAAGAAATCTTAAAAATGATTTTTGATAATGTTGAAATTACAGATCGACAAGATTTATTCTTTACTTGTGATTGTTCAAGAGAAAAGATGATCAATGCTTTATCAACTATTGGAAAACAAGAACTTCAAAGTATGATTGATGAAGATCATGGTTGTGAAATTACATGTCAATTCTGTAATACAAAATATCAATTTAGTGAAGAAGAATTGCAAAATTTAATAAATCGTTTATAATCACATTGAAAAATGTGATTTTTTAAAGGAGAAAAAATGGAAAACAAGAAGAAATTAATAGCTTTAGTAATAGGAATTATACTTATTATCTTAGTAGGTGGACTTGTTTTCTATCTAACAAGTCATTTAACGAAAACAACGATTTGTAAAGGAAAACTAGATATGATTACAACGGAAGAAGTGGAAGTCATTTCTAGTGATGAAAAAGTTAAAGAAACAAAAACACAAGTTACATATGATTACAGTGATTATGTTTCAGATATGTATCCTATTTCTTACTACAAAGATTATATAAAAAATAGTAATAAGTTTTATAAAGATATAAATGGTGTTAAAGCTTCTTTAAAAGTTAAAGGAAATAAAGTAATTTATACAGTTGATATTCAATACGATAGTGATTATATGAAGGATTTAGTAGAAGCAGGACTTGTAAGTACTAATGGAAGTTATAAGGATATAGAGTATATCTCTTTACAAGATACATTAAAAAATCAAGAAAATGCTGGTTTAACGTGTAAAGAAAAATAAAGGCTCATGCCTTTATTTTTCTAGGAAATCAACTCTTATTAAGATAACTTATATCTATTTAGGGGAGGAAAATAGAGGGAATATATAAGTTATCTGTTTATATTATGTACAATTGTTTAAATTATATACAGGAGGAATTAAATTTTGAAAATTAGAGATATAGAAATCAAAAATCCCGTAATTATGGCACCAATGGCTGGTATTACTAATATGGCTTTCCGTAAAATTGTGAAAGAATTTGGGGCAGGTCTTGTTTATTCTGAAATGGTCAGTGATAAAGCAATTTGTTATGGAAACCAAAAAACAATTGAAATGTTACAAGTAGATGAAGGAGAACATCCTGTAAGTATTCAATTATTTGGTGGTGAAGTAGAAAGTATGGTACAAGCGGCAAAATTTATTGATCAACATTCTAATTGTGACATTATTGATATAAACTGTGGATGTCCTGTTAATAAGGTTTTAAAGGCAAATGCGGGAAGTAAACTTCTTCAAAATCCTCAATTAATTTATGATATTGTCAGTAATATTGTCAAAAACGTAAGTAAACCAGTAACTGTTAAAATTAGAAGTGGTTTTGATAAAGAACATATTAATGCGGTAGAAGTTGCAAAACTTATTGAAAAAGCAGGAGCAAGTGCAATTGCTGTTCATGGAAGAACACGTTCACAAATGTATGAAGGAAAAGCTGATTGGTCGATCATTAAAGCTGTTAAAGAAGCAGTTTCTATTCCTGTTATTGGTAATGGGGATATTCGAAGTGTAGAAGATGCGAGAAGAATGCTTGAAGAAACAGGATGTGATGCCATCATGATTGGACGTGCAGCGCTTGGAAATCCATGGCTTATTAAGCAAGTTGTCGAAAGTTTAGAACATGAAACAGATATTCCTGAACCAACGTATAAAGAAAAAATAGACTGGTGTTTAACTCATGCTAAAAGATTAATGTCTATTGAACCTGAACGTATTGCGATGTCACAAATGAGAGGACATGCACCATGGTATATTAAAGGATTAAAAAATTCTTCAGCTGTTAAAAATGAACTTTCAAAAGTCAATACATATGAAGAATTAGAAAAGATTCTTAAAGATTATGAACAATTTTTAGATACACTATAAAAAGCAACTAAGCGTTGCTTTTTATAATATATTCAATAACTTCATCCAACGATTTTAAAAGAGTTGTACATCTTTTTTGATGTAAATCATCAGGATTTTTTAAATCAGGAATGCAAATAACGGGAATATGTGCTTGATAAGCACTATCAATACCTGCTTCACTATCCTCTAATACGAGCGCTTCTTCAGGGAAAACATCGAGTTTTTCACAGGTTTTTAAAAAGATATCAGATGCCGGTTTTCCATGCTCAACTTCAAATCCATAAATGATATCATCCATATATTGCTTAATTTGATGTTTTTCTAATAAACTTTGGGCACGTTTTTCATGACTTGATGTCGCAATGATTGTTTTAAAGTGATGTTATTTTAAATGTTTAAGGAGTTCTTTGGCTCCAGTTTTAAATCAACACCTTCATTTTTTATATATTCACTTTCATATTCGTGAAATACATCAATAGCTTTATCGATATCATAATCAAGATGATATTGTTCTTTAATAAAGTTAAGTGATGTGATTAATTGTTTTCCCGGGAAATCTTTTATGTATTCTTTTAAAGTAAATGCAAAAGCGATATGAACACTTTAAAATCAATTCACTAGACAAAGAAAAGTCCACAACTACGCTGTTTCAGCAAGTACCCTAAAAAATATAAAGAAAGGTATGTATAGAAAAGTACCAACGAATGAGGAACGCCCACAAAAAAGCGTTCCTTTTCTTATTCAGACATTCAAAATTGAGCGTTTATTTTTTTACCCAAAATGAAAAGAGCATTTAAGAATGAAGAACATATTAAAACGAGTTTGTACGGGCTTTCTCGCATTGGCAACGGTAATCACTATCTTGCCGGCAATAACGACTCATGCAGCAGAAAAACAATACTGGACTGAAAGTGCCGAGCGTGTCGGCTTTATAGAACAGGTAATGAATGACGGTTCTATCAAAGCAACATTTAATGAGGGCTATATGAAAGTCGAGGGAGAAACTGCTTATTGTATCGACATCAACACGGCTTTCAAAAATGGCTACAAGATACGAGCAGACGCAAGTACGCGTATGAGTGCAGACCAAATTTCTGATGTGGCTTTATCTATTGAATATGTGAAACAGTATGCTAAAACACATCAGGAATTAAATTACAAACAAGTCTATCTATTAGAACAAGTTGTTGCTTGGCAGAAATTGAGTGTGCATTTGGGTTGGCAGTGCGACAACGTGCGTGCGACATATAGTGAAATTCCAAAGGCTACACAAGAGGAAGTGTTTGCAGGCGCAAAAACCTTTGTGAAAGAAAATAAAGGACGCTATGAATGTGGCGGATATATTTATTCCGGCGAGGGTCAGGAACGTGGACAGTTTTGGGCGAAGTTGAATGTTGGAAATGCAAAACTTCAAAAGGTTTCAAGTAATACAGGTATTACCAATGGCAACGCCAACTATTCTATTATCGGTGCGACTTATGGTGTCTTTGCTGATAAAGAGTACCAAAAACAACTTGCCACCCTTACAACTGATGAAAACGGAAATACAGATGTTGTCGAGGTAAAAGCTGGAACTGTCTATATTAAGGAACTTTCTGCACCAGCAGGATATAAAGTGGATAAAACTGTATAATTCCTTAAAGGTTGAAGCTGGAAAGACAGTATCAGATACACCAAAAGTAACGGACACTTTGATTGAGCTTTTCAAGATTGATATGGAAACACAGAAAGACAATCCGCAAGGGAACGCTTCTCTAGCAGGTGCAGAGTTCGAGTGGAAATATTATGATGGTTTCTATACAAAAGATAATCTTCCATCAGAGCCAACACGCACTTGGACAACAAAGACAATCGCTGAAAAAGAAAGTGACGGTACAATCCATTATATAACGAAATTATCAGATACATACAAAGTATCCGGCGGCGCATCAAAGTGAACGTATCTGTGAAATACTTGGATAACCTGACAAAAGCAGAACAGATTTCACAGTATGTATTGCTACTTCATAAGGATAGTAATTGGAAGATCATAGGATAAGTTTTCCATACTTTTATTTTAAATATTTCATCGGTAGGCTGTATCGTGAGGGTGTGGTCTGCCTTTTTCTCTTTTCCTGTCTTAAAAACGCTGACGAATAAAATGTTGCCCGATATAATGAGGATATCAAAAACGCAAAGGAGTGAACTCTGATGTTTGAAAGAAAAATCAATTTCGTAAAGATGTATGTCAAGCAAAACGGAATGTCTGTCAAAGAATACAGAACCTATATGCAGGCTCGCATTGAAGATATGAAAACTAGGCCTAAAAACAAGGGATTGGTTCTATGGTATATTTGGAAAGAAAACGTCAAGTGTAGAGCAGTATTTTCAAGTCTGTGCAAAGGTAGCAAAAAAGAGGTTAAAAAGATATAGGCGTACATTTCTTTGATGAGATGTACGCTTTTCATATTATGATATTTTGAAATTTTATCTTCCATGAAATTTATAATTTCTCTTATAACAAAATAATCAGGAGGGATTATAATGAAAAAATACGCTTATATTCGCGTTTCAAGTAAAGACCAAAATATTGCAAGACAGGTAACGGCAATGCAGAATATTGGGATTTTAGAGAACGATATGTATATTGATAAACAATCAGGTAAAGATTTTCATCGCGAACAATATCAGATGTTAATAAAGCGATTACAATCGGGTGATGAACTTTATATTAAATCAATAGATCGTTTAGGACGAGATTATGATGAGATACAAGAACAATGGCGTTATCTTACCAAAAAGATCAACATTAATATTATTGTATTAGATTTTCCACTTTTAGATACTAGGAATCGAGTAAATGGGATTACAGGGAAATTTATTGCTGATTTGGTTTTACAAATATTATCTTATGTGGCACAAGTAGAACGAGAAAACACTAAACAACGACAGGCTGAGGGGATACGGATTGCCAAAGAAAAAGGAATACGGCTAGGGCGACCACCTATGCCTATTCCAAAAGAATTTGAAGAAATCTATCGATTATGGAAAGAAAATAAAATCAGTAAACGAAAAGGTGCATTGATGTTACATACTAATCATAATACTTTTTCTAACTGGATAAAAAAATATGAAAAAAGTATTGAAAATAACGGTAGTTCATGTAATTAAAAGCAGACATTTTATTCCATTAAAATAAGAAGTTTTTCTAAATGGAATAGGTATAAAACTTCTGTTTTTCTTTATATTTTAAGCGGTAAAATGCAAAAACATTTCATATTATCTCAATTTTAGATTTTATCACTACTGGTAACAAAAGTCTACTTTCTGTGGCAATAAAAGTCTGCTTTTCTTACCATTTCATGTATCTCTTAACATACATTTGGTTCAAAAGATAGATAGGAGGGAATAAGAATGAACCTAACCAAGAGAGCAACTGCATGGTTTCTTACATTGGTTATGATACTGGGATTGGTATCGCAGACTGTATTTGCAGAAGAAACAACCGATTTGCCACTTCAAACTTCTTTGCTTCAATATGAAGTCTTGCAAGAAATAAATAAAGATAAAACTGAATCGGCTATTTCTTTGGAATTTACAGAGACAGAAACTATTCAGTTGGAGAAAGTAACATTGCCAGACGGCACAGAGAAAACAGAAAATTTTGCTGTTATTGCTTATACTGTTTCTGAAAATGGAAAATATGAATTTGTAGTAGATTATTTCAAAGATGGTATAGAACAGGAAGAAATGATACAAGTTGAAGTAACTGAATTATTGGAAAAGAAAACAGAAGAGGAAATTCCAACAGAAGAAAAGGAAAATCTTACTGATGTTGAAACAACTTCTAATATGCTGCAAGCTGAGGGAAATACTTATAAGGTTTCCAGTGCGGATGAATTGACGAGGGTATTGGAGCAGATTGGAAAAAGTCAAGAAACAGAAGCAACGATTGTGTTAAATGCTGATATTGGAAATGATGTGAAATTTGTTGGTGTTGTTAATAAATCCATTACTGTGAAAAGTACAGACGGACAAAAACACGCACTTACTCTTGGAAGTGAATTAGTAGGTGATATTACATTAGATAATGTAAAGGTAACCGCTGGAACATTGTATTGTAGTGGATATAGAACCATTTTTACTGAGAATTGTGAGTTTACGATTTCTGGTACTCTTTATGGTGGTGGAAATTCAAAGACCGTATCAAGCGTTTATGTAAAAATAAACGGAACAGGAAAAATAAATACTTCCGATATGGAAAATGTAGTTGTTGGTGGTAGTTATAAAGGATCTGTAGACGGAGATATTTATGTAGAACTTGTAGGTAATATTAGCTATGGAAACAACGAAGGTGGCAATTATCTGATAGGTACAAACAAAGCAACAGCTTATGGTGGAGATAGACCAAGTGGTACACCGCTTTATGTAGGTGGAAATGTAACATTGATTCTTGATGGACCAGCTACTAATACAAGACCGCAGAATATCGTTGGAGCATATAACTCTCATGTTAAGGGAAATGTAACTGTACAAGTGAAAGCTGGTTATGCTACTGGAATTGAAGGAATGCGAGAAGATCCAACGCAATCTATCGTTGATGGAGATATACATATTATTGCAGGAGATTCTGCATATGCAGGTACAGACCGTATCGTTCGTATTGGTGCAAATTGGGACATTATTGGTGCCGGAGAAAAAATAAATTTAACAGGTAACCTGTTCCAAGTTGGCGGAAATGTAACAGTTGATACATATGAAAATGTTTGGGGTTGGGATAAAGATGGAACTCCAGAAAGTGATCCACCGGGAATTGTAGGTGCAGAATCTGCAATAGTTGGTGGGAATGTCACAATCAATGCCAATGGGTCACATTTAGAAGATATTATTGGTGTTGATGATTCTGCAACAACAGGTTCAATCGTTAATGGAGATATTATTATCAATGCTACTGATATTGATTTGAGAAATAGTTATAATTATCAAAGTGGCATTATCCCTGTTTATGCAACAGCCAGAAAGGATGTAACAGTAAATTTAGATGGTGGCTCTTTATCGGGAATCTATGGATATGGCGGTACTGTTAATGGTAACATGGAAATCAATATCACAGGAAGTCCAGTGTTTACAGATGATGAAGCCGGCGTTTGGGGAGTAAATAATACAGATACAAAAGAAAGATCAGTTCTTAACTTTGATAAGGCTCAAACTTCTATTCCAATCGTAGGATATTTTACAGAGATGAATGTTACTAATGATTCAGATGTGACTTTAGGAAATAAAAAAAAGAATGCTTTTAATATTTATGATATAAATATCAATACAAATGCAAAATTAACAACCAATAAGCAAGCATATTCCAAAGGTGCTTTGACTATGGATCATGGTACTTGGATTGCTAATGGTTATCTTTATGTCACAACTGCAACAAATACAAATAACTCTGAGATTGTAATGAACGATTATGCAGCATTTGGATATGGTTATAAAGATAACAGTGCTTATGATAAAACAGTTGTGACAAGCATTGACGATACATATACATTTAATCAGTGCAATTATGTCGATAAAATCTATGGTAATGCTGTAATTACAAATAGCACATGGAATGTATTTGTACCAACTATGATTGGTGGAGGCTATAAGGCAACTTCAAACAAATTAAATTTATTAGCATTTGTAGATAAAGAAAATTATCCTGACGAAAAGATACCTTTAGAAATTTTAGGTACAGCTACAGGAAAAACAGCAGTAACACTTGTAGATAAGACAGATACTTCTAAAGAGGGAAAACCAATCGTTGGGCAAAATTATATCAATGCACTGAAAGTAAGCAAAGATACTTTTGAATTGGTAAATAAGAATGCAGAAACAGAGGGCTTATACTTTAAGAAACTTGCGGACGCAAATACACAAAATAAAGCTGATTATGATATGTGGCAGGTTGCAAAAAAAGACACATATCGTGTGTTATATGAATTTGTGGGTGGAACAAAAGGAAAAAGCCTTCCACAAGAAGTGACAGATTTATTACCAATAGATCCTTCTAAATATGTAGAGGGTGCAACCATTACTGCGATTCAACCAGATGAAACAGAAATTAAAGTAAGTGATGGCGTATGGACATTTAAAGGATATGACGCTGATAGTAAAGTGGCTAATGCAGATAATGCAGATAAAAACAGAAATGTTTCATTTACTGGCACATGGGAATTCAAGGTAAATCAGTATGTCGTAGATTACCGCTTTGAATCTACAACCAAAGATAAAGAGCTTCCAAAAGAAATTACAGACCAGCTACCAGAAACAGGAAGTGTTGAGCATGGAAAAACAGTGCAACCATCAATAGAAACATTTGCCGATGTAAAAGTATCAGATGGTATATGGTCATTCAAAGGTTGGACACCTGCTAAGCATGATAATGTAACAGATAATGTAGAGTTTGTAGGTACATGGGAATTTAAGAGAAATATGAGTGATATTAACCGAATTCCAATAATCAATGCAAGTGATAAGACATTAACAGTTGGAGATGTGTTCGACCCATTCAAAGATGTAACTGCAACAGATAAGGAAGATGGAAATTTAACAGAAGAAATTGAAATCCTGAAGAATGAAGTGGATACAAGTAAAGCTGGAGTATATGAAGTTACATATAAAGTAACAGATAGTAAAGGAGCTTCATCTGTTAAAACAATCAAAGTTACAGTAAAAGCAAAAGATAAACCAGTAGCTCCAAGTGAACCAGATAAACCGACGCAACCAGATACAGATAAACCTAATAATAGTGGAAGCGTTGAAACAGGCGATAAAACAAATATGACACTTTGGACATTATTGTTACTTGTATCAGGAATTGGTGCTATCGGTGTATATCGAAAAAAAAGAAGAACAAATCAATAAATCTTATAAGTAATTTGAGGAGAATTGATTTATGAAACAGGATATTTTTGAAGATATGAGTACTGAAATAGGTTGCGAGTATATTTCGGATTTATCACTTTATAAAGATCAAGTAGAAAAGAAACTGCTGAAAATTTCATTGGAAGAGTATTCAGAAAAACAAATCTGTGAACTTTGTGAGTATGTATTTGGCGATAGTTCTATTTTGAAATCTTTATATGAAAAACAAAATAATGATACTTTACATCTGTAATGCTATATTGCAAATGGTGTAGAAACTAAAAAATTATTTCTAGTTTATGAGGGTAGTTGCCTAAACATAGACGCTACCCTTTTTCAAAAGACAAAGGAATGAAAGGCTATGAGAGAACCTACCCCTAACGAGAAAAAATAATTTTCTTGTTTCTGATGTAGAATCAGATAGTGGTTTTCCCATGTACAAAAAGAAGAAGTACAGTAAAACAAATATGTTTTATTGGCTTTTTTCGTATTTGAAAAAATTTTTTCAACTTTTTTTCAAAATTTGTATTCAAATCACGTCTCGCTGTTGAGTGTTGGTGCGGAAAGAGGGAGATACCGATTTTCGCTATATGTAGAGAGGGGGGTGAAGATATGAAACCTACTTCTTTTGAAACGGCAATCCGATTGCAGTTTGATACATTGGTTAAACGCGTGATTGATTGTACTGTGAAGAATTATGAAAAAGAGTTAGATCGTCGTTCCAGACGTGAAGTTCTCTTTTGCGAATTGCCGGAAATCAAACGTAATGTACTTCTGCTGTCCTATTTTGAAGAACTTTCGGATCAGGCGATTGCAGAATTGATGGACGCAACAAGGAACGGAATTTATAAGCGTAGACAATCTGCGTTGCAGTTAATGCGAGAACTATTACAGGAGGAAGAATGACATGGTAAAGAGTGTTGATAAATGCCCTGCCTATCGAACTATTTCCGCTGCATGTGATGGTAGCGAGAAGTCTATGGATAAATTGCTGAAATTCTATGACTTTGAAGATAAACAGAAAGTGCTTGACGCATTTGGCAAAGTTATCAAGATTGCCAATGGAAATATAGAAATGACATGGAATATCTAAGTTCCATGTCATTTCCTAACAAAGTTTATTTTAGCCAAAATGATTTAAAAGTGTTTAGTTTACTAAACCATAATCATTTAAAAAATCACGATAACATTTATAAGAAATCATTTCACTATCAATTAATAATCCATCCATATTTATTGTTTTAAAAAATCAACCTCGTTAGAAGATAACATGAAGTGCTTGTTAAAGAAATCAAGCACTTGTTTTTTTGTTAAAGATAATGAGAAAAAATCTTTTGAATTAATAACAGGTAATAGAAATCTTTTAATGTGATTTTGATTAATAGAATCAAGATGATTTAAATTAAAATCATAGCTTTCATATTTATTGCTTATTGCTCTATAAAATACAGCACATTTTTTTATTTCTTGAATATCGTGTTCAAGAAAATATGAGAATTAATCATATAAAGAATATCATATAAATCACGTGGAGTTGCACGTGTCATTAAGGCAATAAATTTACTTCCGTAAATTGCATAGGGATGCAAAGTTCTTATTAAAACATTTTTAACCAATCCATAATCTTTACTTTCTACAACAATAAGATCATAGATATGATTACGGAAGATATAATTGATTTCTATTTTAATAGAATCCTTATTATTTCCTGCGTTTATATAATAGATTTTAAAGCTATCTAAAGCATAATGATATCGAGATTCTTTTTCTAAAATATAATCATTTTTTTAAATAATTTTTAAGTAGATTGGTTATTTTTTGCCTTATGATGAGCATCTCATCTTTAGTAACATGATTGGTGAAATCTAGGTCAATGTCTACTGATAAACGAGGTAAATCAAAAATAGTTAAGTTAATAGCTGTTCCACCTTTTAAAGCAAGATTACTAAATAAGATAAGCACCATTTTGTCCATCTCTAGGACCAGTAACCAAATCTCCCTCCCAATGACCAAACTCCTTTCTAGAGCTGATATATTCAGGTCTTTCAGTGATAGAAGGTCCTTTTTCTCAGTTAGAAACAATTACTTCTAAAGAATTAAAAACCATGCCTTTAATTTTACATGAATGTTTTGACCTTCAAGAAAGGTTAGCTCATTGCACACAAGTTGATTTAAAAAATTTAAAAATTCAAGCAACTTATAATGTAATCAATGGTTCAGATATTGAACTGATAAGAAATAATTTAGGATACTTACTTGCAACTGACAATCATCTAACACAAACTTTAGATGATTTAAATATTTAGAACCTAATTTAAGTGAATTATATGCACTTGTATGGAAAAAAGCAACTACATTTTAGTAGGGAAACTAGAGCTTTTTATGAACAAATAGAGGGAAAATAAAAAAATGGAAAATTACTTTTCCACTTTTTCGTTAATTAATAAACGAATTGTTTTATAAAGATGTGGTTTAAATTCTACAATAGGAAGTGGTTGTTTTTCAACAATTGAAGTAAAAACAGTTGAACTGACAAGTTCAATAATCATAAATAAAGTCATTTCAGGATATTCTAAAGGAATATCCTTTTCTTTTACTTCTCTTATAAATAATTCCTTAATTCCTAATTCTTCACTATCTAATAAATCAGTTAACTTTTCACTATAAAGTCCTAAAGACAAGTTCTTTTGAATAAACTTAAGAATGTTAGGACGATCAATTAATTCATTAATAATAGAATCTATAATAAAAACAATTTTATCATCTAAACGATCAAAGTGATGTTGATTGGCTTTTTTACAAGCATTCGCAAAGAATTCATGAGAAGTCTTTGCAAGTAAAACATCTTGAAGTTCATATTTATCTTTAAAATACAAATAAAAAGTTCCTTTAGCAATTCCTGCTTCATGAACAATATCTTGAATAGATGTTTTTTTAATTCCTTTTTCAGTAAATAAATGTAAAGCGGTATTTAAAAGCTTACGTTCTTTTTCTTGTTTATTATCATTTATCTTTGATTTTATATCTTGAATTGCCATTTTAACACATCCTTTTAGAAATATTTTATGTTCTAAAATTTGAAAAGTCAAATAAAAATATAAAAAAATGACTTTTAGTCATTTATATATTGACCGATGGTCATTTTAGTGCTACTATCATAACTGACCAAAGGTCATTTAGGAGGGTGAACTATGAAAAAGCTAGGAGAAACAATTGGTAAATTTGTTGTAAAACATAGAATACTAATTGTTATTGCATCAATTCTTCTATGTATTCCATCATTATTTGGATACATCAATACAGATATCAATTATGATATTCTTGTTTATCTACCAGAAGATATTGATACGATGAAAGGACAAGATATATTAGCTGAGGATTTTGATATGGGATCTTTTGCGATGTGTGTTGTCGAAAATATGTCATCAAAAGATATCTTAGATTTAGAAGAAAAATATAAAGATATTGAGGGAGTTGTCAAAGTTGTATCAGCCAACGATATGATTGGAACAACAATTCCTAAAGAAATGTTACCAAGTGATGTAACAAAACAATTTAAAAAAGGTAATAGTGAATTGATGTTGGTTACTTTTAAAGATAGTACAGTAGCCATTGATGCAATTACACACATGAGAGAAATCACCAGTGATAAAGTTGTTCGTATTGGTGGAATGTCAGCTTCTACTTTAGATACAAGTATTGTTGCTGATAGTGAAATTATTACTTATGTTATTGTTGCTGTTATTTTAGTTTTAATTGTTTTAATGGCATCGTTAGATAGTTATGTTGTTCCATTTCTATTATTAGGAAACATCGGACTAGCAATTCTTTATAATATGGGATCTAATATTTTCTTAGGTCAAATTTCATATATTACAAAGGCAATTGCTGCTGTTTTACAATTAGGAGTTACAACAGACTTTTCAATTTTCTTATATCATAAATATGAACAAGCTAAATTGAAAGTGAAGACAAATGATGAAGCCATGACATTAGCCATTGGTGATACACTTGTTTCTATTGCAGGTAGCTCACTTACAACTATTGCTGGATTTTTAGCGTTATGTACAATGCAATTAACATTAGGTTCAGATATTGGTATTGTAATGGCAAAAGGTGTCTTTATTGGGGTTCTTTCAACAGTTACAATTTTCCCAGCATTTTTATTAGTATTTGATAAACTTGTCTTTAAGACAAAACATAAACCAATTATTCCATCATTTAATGTTGTTAAAAATTTTGTTGTTAAACATTATAAAATTATTTTATTAGTTGCATTAGTTATTGCTTATCCAGCTTATTATGGAAATGCACATGTTAAAAGTTATTACAATTTAACAAAAGATTTACCACAAGATTTAAAAAGTTGTGTCGCTAATAGTGAATTAAGTGATGAATTTGATTTAGTTGCTTCACAAGTTATTTTAGTAAATAAAGATATTAAAGAAAATGATTTAAATAAAATGGTTAATGAAATAGAAAATGTTGAATCTGTTAATCTTGTTTTATCACCATCAGAGTTATCAAATCTAGCAATTCCTGATGAAATGATCCCGGATGATGTAAAAGGTATCTTTGAAAGTGATCGTTATAAAATGATATTTGTCAATTCTACTGAAGAGATTGCAACCAATAAATTAAATAAAGTAATTGATAAAATTGATCATATTATCAAAAAATATGATAAAAATGCTATAATGGCAGGGGAAGGTCCATGCATGAAGGATTTGGTTAATATAGCAGATGAAGACTTTAAGAATGTAAGTATTGCATCTATTGGAATTATTTTTATCATTATGTTATTTGTTTTAAAATCAGTTTCACTTCCAGTATTGTTAGTTTCTGGCATTGAACTTGCTATCTTTATCAATATGGCAATCAGTTATTACACAGGTGATGTTTTACCATTTGTTGCCTCTATTGTTATTGGAACAATTCAACTTGGAGCAACAATTGATTATGCTATTTTACTTACAACAAAATATTTGGAAAATAGAAAAAATGGTATTGATAAGATTAAAGCAATGGATAATGCAATTAGTAATTCTGCAGGTTCAATCTTTGTTTCTGGAATGTCATTCTTTGCAGCAACATTTGGAGTAGGAATGATTTCTAAATTGAATATGATTGGATCATTATGTAATTTAATGTCAAGAGGAGCACTTATTTCAATGTTTATTGTTATTTGTGTTATTCCAGCAATCTTACTTGTATTTGATAAAGTTATTATTCATACTTCTATCGGTTTTAAACAATTAAAAAATAATGTAAAAGGGGAATGTTAAGATGAAAAAAGCAAAATTAATCACTTCTTCAGCAGTTGTAATGACAATGGTCATGAGCTCAATTGTTCCTGCCTTTGCCTATTCAAAAGAAGAAACAGTTTATAGTAAGTTAAAAACAAATGGTTCAGAAAAAACAACAGTTGTTTCTGAACATCTTATCAATGATCAAAATGAAACATCATTAGATGATCAATCATCATTAAAAAATATTAAAAATGTTAATGGTAAAGAAACATTTAAACAAGATGGTTCTAGTTTGGTATGGCAAACAACAGATGGACAAGATATTTATTACCAAGGTAAAACAACAAATTCATTACCTGTTTCAATGAAAGTAACTTATAAATTGGATGGTAAGAAAACGAAGTTAAAAGATATGCTTGGTAAAAAGGGTAAAGTAGAAATTCAAATTTATTATACAAATAATGAAAAACAAACTGTTGATGGTAAAGAACTTTATGTTCCTTTTGTCGTTACAACAGGAACAATGTTACCAACAAAAACAAATTCTAATATTGAAGTTACAAATGGTAAAGTAATTAGTAATGGTTCTTCTAATATCATTATGGCAATTGCTGCTCCAGGATTATCAAAGAACTATGATAATAATAAAGATTTAGAAAAATTAAATTCTGTAACAATTAAATATGATACAACAAAGTTTAAATTAAATAGTTTAATGTCAGTAGCAACACCATCATTATTATCTGAAACAGATATTAATTTTGATGATTTAAATGATGTTTATGATAGTGTAGATACATTAAATTCATCATTTGATCAAATTATTGCTGGTGGGAAAACATTACAATCAGGCTTAAAACAATATGCTTCTAAATACAGTGAATTTGATCAAGGTGTAGCATCTTTAAAAACAGGTGCAGCTTCTGCTCTTGTAGGATCACAAAAATTAACAACAGGTATCGAAACACTTTATAATGGATTAATTACTTTAGATGGACAAAGTGCAACATTAGTTGGTGGAGCAAAACAAGTATTTAATACTTTATTAACAACAACACAAACACAAATTAATAATCAATTGGCTGCTACAGGAATGTCTATTGAATTGACAATTGATAATTATCAAACAGTTTTAAATGGTTTAATGGCAAAATTACCAGCAGAAAATCAACCATTAATCAAAACAGCTTTAGCACAATTAGATTCATATAACAAATTCTATCAAGGATTACAAAGTTATACAGATGGAGTTGCTCAATTAAAGGAAGGAGCTAAGAGTGCTGTTGATGGTTCTAAACAATTAAGTGAAGGATTATCTTCATTAAGTGATGGATCTAATACTTTAGTACAAGCAAGTAGTCAATTAAAAACGGCATCAAATCAATTAGCTCAAGGTAGTGATACTTTAGTTGATGGTTTAACTTTATTTAAAAGTAAAGGTTTAGATAAGATTTCTAGTGTTTTAAATGATACAGTGAAAAAAGATGTAGATACAACACAAGAACTTGTTGATTTAGCTAATGATTATAAAACATTTGCAGATAGTAAAGATGGTGTAGAAGCTAAAACTAAATTTATCATGATTATTGATTCAAAATCTAAGAAATAGAATTGGGTTTCCAATTCTATTTTTTTACAAATTAAGATAAAAGGTTTGAAGATAAAACAATATTTTATTCTTATGATAAGTGATTAGAGAAAAACGTTGATTTCATGCGCTTTTTCTTAAGAAAAACACTTTACAAATAAAAAAAATGGTATAGAATACTTACCAAGGAGGAAGTAAAAACTGAGGTTTTGAAGTGAGAGAATATGAAAACAATGATCGAAGTACAATACCAAGAAAAGAATGTTAAAAATGGTGATTTAGATAAATACGTTAAAGAAACTTTAAAAGAACAAGGTGTAAAAACAACAGAAGTTGAAACTTTAAATATTTATTACTTACCTGAAACTGCTAAAGTTTTCTTTGTAGCAATTAAAAAAGATGGTTCTGAATTAAAAGGTGAATTAGATGTTAATGCTATGCCTGAATATCCAGAAGTTGTTAAAAAAACAGCTGCCAAAAAAGCACCAGCTAAAAAAGCTACTGCAGCAAAAGCTGTAGCTGCTAAAGAAGCTAAACCAGTTGTTAAAAAAGCAACAACTGCTAAAAAAACTACTAAAAAATAATAGAGGAGAACCGAGAGGTTCTTTTTTTATGCTTTAAATGTATGATAGATGATAGTTAATAAGTATTTGAAGATTTATATAGATGATTTAAAATATAAGCAAAAGGGGGATCATATAATGGAATATGTTACATTAAATAATGGTTTAAAAATGCCAATGGTAGGTTTTGGTGTTTTTAGAGTACCAGATAAAAAAGAATGTGAAGAATCAGTTTATCAAGCAATTAAAGCGGGATATCGTTTAATTGATACAGCTGCTGCTTATTATAATGAAGATGCTGTAGGAGCTGCTGTAAAAAGAGCAATTGCTGATGGTCTTTGTACAAGAGAAGATTTGTTTATTACTTCTAAATTATGGGTACAAGATATGATGGATTACGAAAGTGCCCAAAAAGGAATTGAAGCTTCTTTAGAAAAAAGTGGTTTAGAATATTTTGATTTATATTTATTACATCAAGCTTGTGGTGATTATTTCAGTGCTTGGAGAGCCATGGAAACTGCTTATCAAGAAGGTAAATTAAAAGCAATCGGTGTTTCTAACTTCTATCCAAATATTCTTACAAACTTCTGTGAAGTTGTTAAAGTAAAACCAGTAGTCAATCAAGTAGAACTCCATCCATATTACACTCAAGAAAAGGCGTTAGAAACAATGAAATATTATGATGTTATTCCAGAAGCATGGGCACCACTAGGTGGAGGAAGATATAATCCATTTGAAGATGAAATGTTAAAAGGAATTGCAGCTAAATATAATAAGTCTGTAGGACAAGTAATTCTAAGATGGAATGTACAAAGAGGAGTCGTTGTTATTCCAAAATCAACACATGTAGAAAGAATTAAAGAAAATATAGATATCTTTGATTTTGAATTAAATGAAGAAGAAATGAAACAAATTTCATTATTAGATATGGGATATTCAGGATCAAGAGCTAAACATTTTGAACCTGATTTTGTAAGAATGGTTTTAAATAATAAGATTCATGATTAATGCACTTACGTGCATTTTTTCATTATTAAAACTAATTTTATCGCTTATATTGACAATAAATTTGAATTAAGTTAAGATAACGAAGTAGAAATAAAGGCAATGAATAGACAAGTAATAATAGCCCTTCATTCAAAGAGAGTCTTGGTTGGTGGAAAAGATAATGAAACTATTATGAATAAAGACTAGGAGCTGCATCTTGGATGTTTTGATAAGATGACGTAAGCCACGTTATAGGCAAGACTATTAATAGATAGTTATTGAGGTTAATAGGGTGACCTATTGATGAATTTGGGTGGTAACACGATTTAGCTCTCGTCCCATGGGATGGAGAGTTTTTTATATTTTAGGAGGAAATTATGGAAGAAAGAAAATTTAGTGAACAAGAACTTGTTCGTAGAGAAAAAATGCAAGAACTTATTGATAAAGGGATTGATCCTTTTGGTCAAAGATTTGATGTAACTGCTTATTCAAAAGGTATTAAAGAACAATATGGTGAAAAAACTCATGAAGAATTAGAAGAAATGGCTGTAGAAGTATCTGTAGCTGGTAGAATTATGACTAAACGTCGTAAAGGTAAAGTATGTTTCATGCATATTCAAGATAGAGATGGACAAATCCAATTATATGTAAGAAAAGATACTATTGGTGAAGATGCTTATGAAATCGTTAAAAAAGGTGATATTGGAGATATTATTGGGGTTAAAGGTACAGTATTTATGACAAATACTGGAGAATGTTCAATTAAAGTAAGTGAATATACACACTTAACAAAAGCATTACGTCCTTTACCAGAAAAATTCCATGGTTTAAGTGATATTGAAGAAAGATATAGAAGAAGATATGTTGACTTAATCATGAATGAAGATGCTAAAAAAATTGCGTTTACAAGACCAAGAATCATTCGTTCAATTCAACATTATTTAGATAGTAAAAACTATGTAGAAGTTGAAACACCTGTACTAAATCCAATCTTAGGTGGAGCAGCTGCAAGACCATTCGTTACTCATCATAATACATTAGATACTGATTTCTATTTACGTATTGCGACTGAATTATCTTTAAAGAGATTAATTGTTGGTGGTATGGATGCTGTTTATGAAATTGGACGTTTATTTAGAAATGAAGGTATGGATAGAACTCATAACCCTGAATTTACTACAATTGAAGTTTATAAAGCATTTAGTGATCTTGAAGGAATGATGGATTTAACTGAAGGTATTATTTCTAATGCAGCTATGGAAGTTAATGGAACTTATGAATTAGATTATAAAGGACATCATATTTCTTTAGCTCCAGGATTTAAACGTGTTTCTATGACAGAAGCTATTAAAGAAAAAACTGGTATTGATTTCAATGAACATATGTCATTTGAAGATGCTAAAAAATTAGCTGAAGAACATGGTATTGAAGTAGAAGCTCACTTTGGTTATGGACATATTATCAATGAATTTTTTGAAAAATATGTAGAAGAAACAATTGTTGAACCAACATTTGTATATGGTCATCCAATTGAAATCTCACCACTTGCTAAAAAGAATTTAGAAGACCCACGTTTCACACAACGTTTTGAATTATTCATCTGTGGAAACGAATATGCTAACGCATTTACTGAATTAAATGATCCAATCGATCAATATGAAAGATTTGCTGATCAATTAAAAGAAAAAGAATTAGGAAATGATGAAGCAAACGAAATGGATTTAGATTACGTAGAAGCTCTAGAATACGGTTTACCACCAACAGGTGGAATGGGTATGGGTATTGATAGATTAGTTATGTTATTAACTGGACAAGAATCTATTCAAGAAGTTATCTTATTCCCTCAAATGAAACCAAGAAACAAATAAAACAACAATAAAATCAACATTTTTTTGATTTTAAATTTGTGATTAACACATCAAAATAAGACACATTTATTGATGATAAATATACTTAAAATAGCACTTATTTAGGTATAAAAATCATTAATTAGATGTGTCTTTTCTTATTAAAAGTATATATTATAGCTAATTGGTTTTAATATGTTAAAAAGCATGAGTAGACAAATTTCTAGATAAAATATTATAATAGCAATATGAATGAAAGAAATTATACAATATTAAAATATTTAAAAGAGAACGGCGAATATGTGACTTCAGAAAATCTAAGTGCGTTATGTAATGTAAGTACCAAAACAATATTAAAAGACATTAAATTAATAAATGAAGACATGAAATCAACAAAGAATTATATTGATGTCAAAACATCTCAAGGATTAAAATTAGTTATTAATAATGTTGATGAATTTATTAATTTATGTAATTCCTATCGCTCTTTACAAGATTCTTTTGTTTTTAGTGTTAATGAAAGAGAAGATTGGATTCAAAAATATTTGATAGAGTCTAATGATTGGGTTAAATCAGAAACATTATGTGAAATGCTATTTGTTTCTGCTTCTGTATTGTCGCAAAATCTAAAGGGAATTAGAAAATCACTGTCAAAATATGATTTAAAATTAGTACAAAAACCACATTATGGAATGAGAGTAGAAGGAAGAGAATTTAACAAGAGATTATGCTTAGCAGCAATATATATTTCTTATATTGATCAACGCGATGATTTTCCAGGAAATCAGTTTAATTCTAATGATTTGTTAATGATTCAAAATATTAGTCAAATTCTTGAAAATGTAATGGTCAAATATCAAATTTCAATGTCAGAAGTATCTGTTCAAAACTTTATTATTGTTATTTTTGTATCATTAAAAAGAATTAAACAAGGTATTTTATTGAAAGCTACAGAAGAAATGATTATTGATATTTCTCGTTGGACTGATAGTGTTGTTGCTGTAGAATTAGCAAAACAAATTCATAAACACTTAGGAATTGAGATGAGTGATCAAGAAATTGTGTCTCTTTCAATACATTTAGCATCAAAGAGAATTATTAGAAATTTTGATGAAAGTATTCATCGTATTATCAAAGATTTTGATGTTAATCAAATTGTAAATACTATGTTAGTTAATATTCAATCACAATGGCACATTGATTTTTCTAATGATAATGAATTAAGAGATTACTTACTTTTACATCTTATTCCATTAGAGGTTCGTTCAAGATATAATGTAGTTCTTCGTAATCCGCTTATTGATAAAATAAAACAACAAAATATATTGGCTTATCAATTAGCTGTTGCTGCATGTAGTCATCTTGTAGATTATCATGGAAATAATTTAAGTGATGAGGAAATAGGATATATCGCGTTACATTTAGAACTTGCTCTTCTTAGAAAGAAAATAAAAGATAAAAAGAACATTCTTGTAATGTGCGGTGTAGGAAGAGGAACATCAAGTACTTTAGCGTATCAGATAAAGGAAATGTACGGAAAATTTATAAATGAAATTCAAACGGTTGATTATATTGGAATTAAAAGTTATGATTTTGAAGATGTTGATTTTCTTATAACGAGCACACCGATAAAAAATAAGTTGCCTATACCAGTAATAGAAGTTAATTATTTTTTAAATAATAATGATAAACAAAGAATACTCTCCTTTTTGGATGATCAAGATAGTTTTCATATGCAAGAAGTAATTAAGAGGAATTTAATAATAAAAAATATTAATGAAGAAACAAAGGAAGGAGTTCTTTCTTATATTATAAAAAATACTTTAGGAAATGAAAGTATTTCAAAAAATTTGATTGAAGAGGATTGTATAGGAAACTATGAATTAGAAAATATGCTCGCCATCTTATCTTGTTGTGTTGATGAACCAAAGACAAAAATTATTATAGGTATTTTATCAAAACCTATTTTATGGAATAAGAAAAAAGTACAACTTGTTATTATACCGCTTATTGGTAAAAATATAGGGATAAAAATCTTAGATTTATATAAGGAACTTTCTTATTTTGCGGATAATTCTAACTATATAAAAAGAATTATAAAAAAACAAAACCAAGAAGAAATTATAAAAATATTTAATGATATTGAATTGAAAATATAGATAAAGAATTGGTAATTTATCAATTCTTTTTCTATATTTTGAAAAGTTCCACAATGAAATGGAATTTATATACATTGAGTTCTATAATAGAGGCTTTATAATTACATATGAAAGATATAGATAGATCTGCAGAAATAAATTCTTATATTTTTTAGAGAGAGAGGAAATAAAAATGAAAGATAAATTACAAAATGTTTTGTTATCAATAAGCTCAAAAGTCGAAACAAATAAATATCTTGGTTCGATTAAAGAAGCATTTACGATGTTTGTACCGTTTATTATTGTTGGTTCATTTGGTAGTATGTTAAATATATTAGTATCTGGAGCTAATGGCTTGGCACAATGGGTTCCATGGTTATCAAATTTATCTCCAGCATTTACAGCGATAAATTTTGTGACTATTTCTTGTATGTCATTACCAATTGCATTTTTAATTGGTTATAAACTTGCTGAAAAAGAAAACTTACCACAATTAGAAAGTGGGTTAATTGGATTATTAAGTTATTTAGCTGTATGTCCAAATACAATAAGTACAGTGGTCGAAGGTTTAAAAGATCCAGTTGTGGTCAATGGATTAGGTGCAGGTGTTATTGGAGCACAAGGACTATTTGTTTCAATGATTATGTCAATGGTTGCTGTAAAATTTTTTGGATTATTGACTAACATTGATGCTATTAAAATTAAAATGCCAGATTCGGTTCCAACAGGAATTGCTCGTTCATTTAATATTTTAATCCCTATTTTCATTATTATTACTGCATTTTCAGTTGGGGGATGTTTATTTAATACATTCACTGGTAATTATTTAAATGTTTGGATTTACAATATTATTCAACTTCCGTTACAAGCGTTAGCAAATACAACAGGTGGTATTCTTGTTCTTGCATTAGCAAATCAATTATTCTGGTTTTTAGGTATTCATGGTGGTATGGTTATTGAAGGAGTTAGAGGTCCTTTATCTGCTGCTGGACTTGCAGAAAACATTTCTGCTGTACAAGCTGGAGGAGTTGCAACAAATATTTTAACAAGAGGTTTTTGGACTAGTTTCGTTGTTGTTGGTGGAGGAGGAATTACTCTATCATTATTAATAGCAATTTTCATTTTTTCAAAACGTGAAGATCATAAATCTATTGCAAAATTTTCATTAATTCCTGGTATTTGTGGTATTAATGAACCAGTAGTTTTCGGTTTACCTTTAGTATTAAATCCAATCTTTGCAATTCCATTTATACTTAATTCAGTTATTGCAGCATTTATTGCTGTAGTTGCTACAAATATAGGATTTTTAACTTGTGGAGTACTTGATTGTCCACCAGGGTTACCAGTATTTGTAACAGGATTTATTAGCTATGGAATTCATGGAATTATTGTTCAAGCTATTATTTTAATTGTTACATTTATTATTTGGGTTCCATTTGTTTTGATGTCTAATAAACAAGCCAAACTTGAACAAAAATAAAATAGTTTGTTCTTTAAAAATTGTTTAATTAATGTAAAACGAAGAAGGAGTAAATGAAATATGAGTTTTCCAAAGAATTTTTTATGGGGTGGTGCTACTGCCGCTAATCAATATGATGGTGGATGGCAGGAAGGTGGCAGAGGAATTGCTGTTCACGACTTAATAACTAATGGAACTAAGGATGAACCTAGACGTATTTTTTGTAAGAATGATCAAGGTGATGAAGTGACAATCCAAATGGGAGAATGCATTCCTTATGGATATGTTGGTTTCTTAAAAGAAGGGTATTATTACCCAAGCCATCAAGCTACAGATTTTTATCATCACTACAAGGAAGACATTGCTTTAATGGCAGAAATGGGATTTAAAACGTATCGTCTTTCGATATCGTGGACAAGAATATTTCCTAACGGTGATGATGAAACACCTAATGAGGAAGGACTACATTTTTATGATAATGTTATTGATGAATTAAAAAAGCATAATATAGAACCATTAGTAACAATTTTACATTTTGATATGCCTTTAAATTTAGCTACTAAATATGGTGGATGGATCAATCGTAAATTAATTGATTTTTATTTAAAATTTGCAAAAGTTCTTTTTGAAAGATGGAAAGATAAAGTTACTTATTGGATTACCGTTAATGAAATAAATGTATTGGGTGGTTATTGGACACTTGGATTAGCTTCGAATCATCGTAAAACTGGAGCTCATTCTAATCAAGGAGAAACACCATTAGAAGATGCGGGAATTAAGTTTCAATCAATTCATCATATGTTAGTTGCCAACGCAATGGCAAATAAAATGGCAAGAGAGATCAATCCACATTTTATGTTAGGTACAATGTGTGCACTTTCTGGAATTTATCCTGCGACTTGTCATCCGGATGATGTATTTGGAGCATATGAATTCAGAAGAAAAGCATTGATGTTTAGTGATGTTACTTGTCGAGGATATTATCCTAATTATGCACAAGCTATTTTTGATGAATATAATTTTAAATTAAAGATGGAACCTGAGGATGAAAAATGGTTAAAAGAAAATACATCTGATTATCTTGCATTTTCGTATTATCGAACAACTGCATTTGATCGTTTTTCTCCTAATACGACAACTACTGGTGGACAACAAGCATCACCAAACCCATATTTAGAAAAAACACCTTGGGGATGGCCAATTGATCCAGAAGGATTAAGATTTGTTTTAAATGAATTATATGATCGTTATCAAAAACCATTATTTGTTGTAGAAAACGGAATGGGAAATGATGATGTTGTTGAAGCAGATGGCATTCATGATGATTATCGTATTGCATATTTAAGAGAACACATCAGAGAAATGAAAAAAGCTGTAGAAATAGATAAAGTAGATTTATTAGGTTATACAACTTGGGGTTGTATCGATATTGTATCAGCTGGAACTGGTGAAATGAAGAAAAGATATGGTTTTGTTTATGTTGATTTAGATGATAAAGGAAATGGAAGTTTGAAAAGAATGAAAAAAGATTCATTCTATTGGTATCAAAAAGTCATTGAATCAAATGGTGAAGTCCTAGATTAAAAACTATATTTATGCCTCCCAAAATAAATATAATTGAAAATAAAACAAATGACTTCTTTATGAAATGACATAAATAAAAAGTCAATCATATTGAAAGAATATGAAAGAAGGTCAATCATCCTTTTCATAGTCTTTTTTCTCTATCAAAAGAAATATAAAAAATGAAACAATGTTTTATTAAAATATCTTTTAAAAGAAAATGAATTTAAAACACTGTTTAAATTGAATAAAGAAATATCGAAAATAAAAAAGCGTTTCAATAAAATAAAATCAGAAAATCAAATAAAGATAATCTGAAACGTGGAGGTGTAAAAGCATTAAAAATCTTTATTGAAATTTTCTAATAATAATGAAGATAGAAAACAGGAGGGAAAGTAAAATGAATATGAAGAAGATTATTTCTTCTACTCTTATTGCATCAATGCTTTTAGGATCATCAGTATGTTCAGTAATGGCTTTAGAAGAAAATAGCGTTGATAAAGGTGAGTCTAAAATTGTTGCTGAAGTGTTTGATTATGGAGAAAGTGTAACAAGTGTAGTTGTAGATTTGGGGTCTGTTATTTCAGCAGATGAATTAAAAGAAGATGCTTTTGAAGTGTTTGCGAAAAATGAAGAACCAGAAGCATGTATTGGTATTTCAACTGGAAAAACATACTATGAAGGATCAAGGGATATTACAAATATGTATGTTAACAGTACAAGTATTCCTGATGGTGAAGCTGATGCAGAAGGACAATATGTTGTTATTGAATTAAAATATGGTTGGAAAGAGTATGTTGATGGTGTATTAACAACTGTTAAGCAATCTAATACTTGTGATTATGATATAGTTATGAAAGATGGAGCTTTTAGTATTTTTGAATCACTCAATGTATTATTGGATATGCATTATACAATTACTTCAAATCAAAATTTAGGAAACTTAAAACAAGGTGATCAAATCTTATTAACAAATGATGATGTTTATCGTCCAATTGCTGGTCAATTCTCTGCTGGAAAATCCAATGGTTTAACATATCGTTTATATGAACCAACTCTTGGTGAAGGTGAACGTCCATTAATCGTTTGGTTCCATGGTTCAGGTGAAGGTGGATTATCAAATATCACACACATTCTTTGTAATAAAGGTGGGGTAGGATTTGCTACTGAAGAAGCTCAAGAAATATTTGGTGGTGCTTATGTATTAGCCCCTGAAACTCCAGATAACTGGACATTTGCTGGCAAAGATTATACAGAACAAGCTATTGCATTGATTCAAGATGTCATTGATAACAATAATATTGATCCAAATAGAGTTGTTATTGCTGGATGTTCAGCAGGTGGATATATGACTTGGCAAACATTATTAGCAGCTCCTGATATGTTCGCTGCAGCAGTTCCAATTTGTGCACCTGGAATTTATACAACTGAAGATTTTGAAGCAATTAAGGATGTTCCTATTTGGATGGTACATAGTAAAGATGATACAACTGTTGATGTAGAATACAGTTATGCAAACTATTATTTATTAAAAGAACTTGGTGCTGATGTCACTTTAACATTATATGATCATGTTATTGGTTATGATGAAGGATCTGATTTAATACATACATATTCAGGACACTGGTCATGGGTATATGCATTAAATAATGATCCAACAAATGATAAAGGACAAAGTTTATTTGAATGGATAGCAGAACAAACTTTAGCAAATGATGAAGATTCAGTTGTGAATCCGGATGAAAACGAACCAGTTGTAAAACCAGATGAAAAAGATCCGGTAGAAACAAATCCAAGTAACAATGTAACTCAACAACCATCAGTTGATCAACCAACTGATGTTGATAATAATCAAACTGTTTCAGTTCCAAATACAGGTGATCATTTGAATGTTGTATTGCCAGTAACATTATTGGTATTATCAGCTGCTATTGGTTATGTTGTTTTAAGAAAAAGAAAAGAATGCTAAAACATAAAGAGTTTATAAAATAGCTTTATGTTTAGATTGAAAGAGGCCACTAAAACATATGGCAATATGACTATATGTTTTTGAAAAGGCTTCTTTTTTTTATTGATTTCTTTTTTGTTTGATGAATTTTGACCAATCAAAAGATTTATTTTCCTTTTCTTTGATTAAAGAATATTTTTTACATGTTTCAGCAAATTCAACTGATAGATTAGTGATTTCCTTGAAGAAAGATTCTGGAAAATTATATATATTACAATATTTTAATGAATATTCTATTTCCTTTTTAATAATAGAGATTTCATTTTCAATTGTAGCATCTAATGTTTGTTCATTTGTTTTGTTGAATATATTTTTTTGCTTAGGATCATTAGCAATGCTTATATGCATTTTGAAGTTATAGAAAATGTCATATTTCAAAATAATAAAATTATAATAATGTTGCTTATACATTGGCTGTATTATATCATGTATCATTTCTACAAGTTTATCGATAATTTGTTTTAATGTTTCATTTTCTTTTTTTATATCATTCATTTTGTAATACCCCTAATAATAATTATATAAAAAGATAATAGATTATATAGTTTAATCACTTTTTTAAGTGTAATTTAACATCAGTTTATTTTAACTTTCATTAACGATGAATATAGATATATAATCAATTAAAATGGTCATGTGAGAAATTATATATCTTAATTTCAAATGATCTGTACAAATATGCGAGTAAACTAATGAGAAACTATTTTTTTAAATTGTCTATTCATCAATTAACGAATAATCATCCTTGTTAAGAACTTCTTTAAGCTTTTTTAATCCTAGCTGAATTGATAAATGTACTGCTGTTATGGAAACATGATCTTCCCTTGCTATCTGGATTAAGTTTTTTCCTTCTAAATAATATCTTATTATTCTGGAACTTTCTTTTTTTGGAAGTTTCCTAATACAACAAAATATGTAATCCATCATTTCCTTATGTGATAAATCATTTATCATTTTATCTGCTGATAAATTCATATTAAGTGATTCATTTTCTAAATAAGGTTGACTATTTAGAGAATAATAAGACTTATGATATTTAATTTTTTGGTTATAATTCCATTCAGCTCTTTGAAATTCAATGAAAACATTAACGATTTCTTGATCTACTTCAATAAAGTAATCGTTATTATAAAGTTCAGGATAGTATTGTTTTAGATTTATTTTGATTTTATTTGACATAAATTGACACCTCAAGAATTAAGAGGTTTAAGTGAGAAAATTTAATAAATAAATAAATCTAAAGAAAAATTTTACAATAAATAAAAAAAGTGCATAAAATGCACATATATAGCATAAATTAACAACTAATTTTATTAAAAAGAGATAATCAAAATAAAGTGGACCCCATGTCAAGGACAATAAATAAAAAAGTACTTAAAACTGAATAGAAATAAATATATCCTCTAGGTATCTAAGACCGGGAGGATATATTTTTATGTCAAAATATTATAGATATGTAATTATTAAAAATAATGAATTAAAAATTTTAAAAACTAAAAAAATGGAAAACCTTGTTAAAAAGGAATTAAGTGTTTTCGATTATCGTGACTATCTTTTTGAAGATGATCTTTCAGTTTATCTCCTTGTAAGAGATTTAAGTGTCTATGATAACGATACAACTATCATTTATAGATCTTACCCAGGCGATTGTGATGGTGTATTTAATGGAACTGTTATCTTTACAAAAATGGATGAATATGGCTATGTATCATTAAATGACGACGATATTGATTTGATTCTTAGACATCTATGTAAGTTACCCAATGGTTTATTTGAGATGAGATATTTCGTTGATGACACTTACTAGCTTTTTGATTGTTAGGTTCTTATCTAAGTTTTGCTTTACCTGCTTGAATTTTTTCCTATATTCAGTAGGTTCTTTTGTTATATGATCCAATGGGTAATTTCCTGTTTTATAATATTCAAAAAATTCATTTGGTGACAGTTTGGCAAGTTTATACTGATAACGTTCATTATTATAGTAATCTATATAATTATTGATTACTTTTTCTAATTTGTCGTATGCAGAAGTAGTTTTTATATATTTTCCAAGTTCATCTTTCATATGTCCAAAGAAGGATTCCTGAGGAGCGTTGTCCCAACAGTTTCCTCTTCTTGACATTGACTGCCTTATTTCTAAATTTTTAAGAAGATCAATGAACCTGATGCTTGTATAATGTGCACCCTGATCACTATGAATTAAAGCATCAGTATGAATATCATGTTTATGCTTTTCAAACAGTTGATTTATTGTTTTCAGTACGAAATCTTCTTCCAATGATGTTGATAATACATATGAGAGTATTTGTTTTGTAAAGCCATCTTTAACCACTGAAAGATAGGCTTTTGAATGTTTCGAACCATAAAACAAATAAGTGATATCTGTTTCCAATACATATCCAGGTCGATATTCGTCAAAATGTCTGTTTAAAACATTATCTGCATAATTTGATGTTTTTATTGCCTTGGCCATTCTTCTTGCAGGATTGGCTTTTCTTATCGGGCAAATGTTTTTACTTCTTGTATCCTTGAAACCATCTTCTCTTGCAGCCTGTTTTTTTAAACAATCTGTAAAATTATCTCGTCTTCTTGCTCCTAAAGCGTACGGATCAAATCCGTATTTTTTAAATATCTCTATTGGTTGCATCCCATTTTGATAATCAATCCAATACAGTTCCTTAAATTCCTCTGAATAAGTTATACTTTTTTTAGATGCTTTTACCACATAAGGATTCTCTTCCAATAATCTAAGCTGTTCATCCGTAAAATAATTAGTTCCCATAAATAATACCACCACCATTTTTCTAATAATCATAATACACAAAATAAAAGCCCTGTAAAACGGACACAAGAAAAAAAGTACTTTGGTGCTTAGTCCTGTAACAAAATGTCAATAGTTTTTTAATCACTTTTTCAAAAAAAGGCAAACCTGTATTGTAAAATGAAAATTTAAGTGAATGCACAATAACTTGTGTACTACACGCAAAATATGGTATACTTTATTTGCAAGTCGGAGAACAATTGCATCAAAACGAAAAGGTAAGGATTGGTGGATCCTTACCTTTTCTAACTTTTAGAGTGGTCTAACACTTGGCTAGTTATCGCTTAAATCTTTTGTCTAACCATTTGCATATGTAATAAACTAAAACACCTGCCACGACAGATACTACTAAGTCGGAAAACAATTAACATCACCTCCTTTCAGGGAGGACGATAACAAAACAATTATATCAAATTATGTTGAAAAAGTATGGTTGAACAGTAAAGTAAATGGATAAAAATAGTATTTTATAAACTTTTAATTAATGCTTTTTTTTATGCCTTTTTATTTATTGATTACTTTACAAATTTGCTAATGTCGTCTGTCATATTAGCAAGAATGTAAAGTTTAAATCTATCTTGACATAAACCAAGCTTTAGGGTTTACAATAAATGTAGGTTAATTTAGAGAGGATAAAAGGATGGAATATAGTAAAATTGATAAACTTAATGTCAATCCTTCATTATTAGGATTTGGCTGCATGCGTTTTCCTAAAAAGGAAGATGGCACTATTGATGAGGTAGAAGCAGAAAGAATGTTAAATCATGCTATTGAAAGTGGTGTGACTTATATTGATACAGCTTATCCTTATCATGATGGCGAAAGTGAACCATTTGTAGGTAGAGTTTTAAAGAAATATAAAAGAGAAGATTTTTATCTTGCGACAAAGTTACCAATGTTTAAAATTGATTCATTGGAACAAGCAAAAGAAATCTTAGAAGAACAAATGAAAAGACTTGATGTCGATTATGTTGATTTCTATTTATTACATGCTTTAAATAAAGATACATGGAAAAAAGTTATTGATTTAAATATCATTCCTTATTGTGAAGAATTAAAGAAACAAGGAAGAATTAAAAACTTTGGTTTTTCATTCCATGATGATTATGAAGTATTTGAAGAAATCATTAATTATCGTGATTGGGATTTCTGTCAAATTCAATTAAATTACATTGATACAGATATCCAAGCAGGAATGAAAGGATACAAACTTACAGAAGAAAAGAATGTACCATTAGTTATTATGGAACCTATTAAAGGCGGAGCTCTTGCTAGCCTTTCAGATGATATTGAAAAAGTCTTTACTGACTATAATCAAAATGTTAGCATTTCAAGTTGGGCTTTACGTTTTGTGGCTTCACTTCCAAATGTTAAAGTTGTTTTAAGTGGTATGTCAACTTATGCTCAAGTAGAAGATAACTTAGCTACTTTTAAAGATTTTAAACCATTAGATCAAGATGAAGAAAAACTTGTAGAAAAAGTAGCTAATATGATTAAAGCAAAAACTAAAAATGGATGTACAGGATGTCGTTATTGTATGCCTTGTCCATTTGGAATTGATATTCCAGGTAACTTCAAGTTATGGAATGAATATGGTATGTTAGGTCTTAAAGATATAGCTAAAAGACGTTATACAAATCTAGGAGATGCACAAGCTGAATTCTGTAAGAAATGTGGTAAATGTGAAAAACTTTGTCCACAATCTATTAAAATCAGAGAAGATTTACAACGTGTCGCTCAAGATATTAAGAACTTATAAGAGAATGGCGTTATGTCATTCTTTTTTTTGTATTATGTTTTAGTAAAATAAATAGTGATATGTATGGTATGATGTATTTATAGATAAAAGTGAAACAGGATATACGAGGAGACAACTTATGAAGATAAAATATATGGGGAAATTAGATCCAGAAACTAATCCACTTCCAACAAATAAGCTTAAAGAAGGGGCTATTCGATTTAATGAGCCTACGGATAGAAAAAAACAGAATATACAAACAAGTATTGTTACTTTTATTATTATATGTATTATGTTTGTACCAGAATATTTAAATGTTCTTTTTAGAGATGTTGATTCTATGGATTTATCAAATCTTTTTAGCTATTTTATACTCGCAAATATTTTATTAGTTCTTTCAAAACTATGTCAGTTTTATTTCTATAAAGAAATTTATATGTTTAAAATACCACGTGTTGGTTTTGCAGGAGTATATACAACAGAGTTTACAAAGAAAAAATATATAGCTATCAATCTTATTCCTGATATTTTATTTGGTTTAGTTCCTTATTATATTTCATTAACAAAATGTAAGTTTTTTTTAGGAATGGCCGCTATGTTTGTTGTTGCAAATTCAGCAGTAGATTTCATGAATGTATATCATGCATTTGTAGAAATGCCACCGGGTTCAAAAACATTCTTATATCAGTTCAATAATTATTGGTATTTACCAAAAAAAGATAATAATAACTAGGGCGAGGGAAACAGTATGATACTGTTTCTTTTTTATATGAAATATGATGGAATAGAGTTGAATCTTTAGGATATCATAATATAAAATTAAATTATTAAAGAACTTACACAAAGATTACAAATGAAGAAAGTATATTAAAGATGAAGGGAGGTATTGTTATGAAGATACTACTTGCTGAAGATCATGATCATTTAAGAGAAATACTAGAAGATTACTTAGTAGAAAATGACTATGAAGTAAAAAGTTTTGATAATGGAGAAGATGCTTATTATTGCTTTTTAACAGAAAGTTTTGATCTTATTTTATTAGATGTAATGATGCCTAAGATGGATGGATTTACTTTATGTCAAAAGGTACGTGAAAAAGAAGAAACACCGATACTTTTTATTACAGCCAAAGTACAAGAAGTTGATCAATTAAAGGGTTATGAATTAGGTTGTGATGATTATATTATTAAACCATTTTCCTTACCTGTATTACTTGCTAAATGTAAAGCTATTACAAACAGAAAACATTATCAATTTTTAGAAAAAGGTATATTAAAGTTAAATACAAGAGAAAAACAAGCATATCTTAATAATCAAAATTTGAATTTAAAAATAATAGATTATAAAATATTAGAATATTTTATAAAAAATCCAAATCAAATCTTATCTAGAGAACAGATTTTATTAAAAGTGTGGGGATTTGATTATAAAGGACAGGAAAGAAGTGTTGATACACATATTAAAATATTAAGAAAAGCCTTGGGACCTTATCAAAAGGGAATAAAGACAGTGATTAAACAAGGTTATTGTTTTGAAACGAAGGTGTTTGAAAATGGTTGATTTTTTAAGAGCGTTAAGTATTGTTTTATTATTAGGCATGTTTTATCTTGCCTTTAAAAATAAGAAATTTAAAAGATTTTTATTAATTGAAAGTGTGTTAATTATTGTTTTTATTATAGGTAGGCAGATGTACACGAGTAATCTTAATACAATGGATACTGTTATGTGGTCACTAGCAAGTGATGTTACGAATAAAATGATAACGCAAAGTGATAAAAATATTGAAAATAATATGCATGATGTACTATCTGCTATTTATGATGGTAATGGTTTTGATATTAAACAAAATATAGCTTTTGAATATAAAGTAAAAGATAAATATAAATTAAATAATAAAAACTTTATTATCTTTTTTAAAGATAGTACAAATGATAAGTATACTCTTTTTAATCTAGAAAAATCTTTTAATAAAAAAGAGATAAATAATTTATTAGACTTTTATAATCAAAATCAAGATGGTTGTACTATAAAAAAGATGAGTTTTCATTCAAAAGATAATCAATACATCATAGATCAAATTGTCTTTTATGATGAAAATAGTCATATGACTTATAAACTTGGTAACTCACAAGGAACAATGAATTATTATTCATGGTATAAATATCAAAATAAAAAAGCAAACGATCAAAATAGACTTGGTGATTTTGAATTAATGTTTTTTAATTCAAAACAAACACTAGAAAAGAATCCAAAAGAAAAAGATATTAAAGTAGAACAAGAAACATGTGCTATTTCTTCTGATAAGTCAAAGATATATGTTCATTATGTAAATAAAGAAAATAGTATAAAACTTAATATGTTTATCGATACCCCAAATATTGTTTTAGATAGTCTAAAAGATAGATTTATTTTAATGTTTAGTTTAGTACAAATTATTCTATCATGTATTTATTTTATATATACGTATCTTGAAAATGAAAGAGAAGAATTAAATAAAACAAGAAACTTATTTATCAATGCAATGGCCCATGAAATGAAGACACCAAACGCAGTTATTTTAAATAGTACAGAAATGTTGATAGAAAATGTTAATCCTGAAAAACAACATAAATACTTAAGAATGATCGAAGATGAATCTAAGCATATGAATAATCTTTTAAATCAAATGTTGATATATACAAGAACGACAAAGTCTTATCAGTTGCATAAACAAAATTATAATCTTTCGCCAATGATTGAAGAAGTATTAAAACATTATGATTTAGAATCAAAAATCATTACGATTGATATTGATCCTAAAATCAATATCTCATGTGATCAACAATTGATGATGATTGTCTTTGACAATCTAATCAACAATGCTTTTAAATATGCAAATAAAAAAATAAATATTGTTTATAGACAAGAAAAAATAATTATAAGTAACGATGGATCAAAAATAGAAAATAAAGATATTAATCATATATTTGAACCTCTCTATAAAGCAGATGTATCCAGAAATGATACAAATTCTACAGGAATGGGATTAGCGATTGTTAGAAATATTTTAGATTTACACAACTATACTTGTAAAGTTGTACAAGACGAAGAAGTTCATTTTATCATAGAAATGAATAAGTAATAAAAAGTTTATGTAGAAATACATAGACTTTTTGTTACCTTTTTTCTATATAAAACGTATTATAAGTGAAAGAGCTCTTGAGGAGGATGTTATGAAGATAGATACAGAACAAGTGATTGCAACATATAAAGATCGTATTTTTGCGATAGGCTTATCCATTTTAAAGAATCCTGATGATGCTGAGGATGTTGTTCAAGAAACTTTTCTTAGATATCATACATATAAAAAAGATTTTGAATCTAAAGAACATATTCAATCTTGGTTATATAAAGTAGCTATTAATAAAGCAAAAGATATTCAAAGAAAGTTTTGGCGAAGAAAACAAGTATCGTTAGAAGACTATATGGCTACTATTTCTTTTGATACCCCACAGGATGAAGAATTATTTCAAACAGTGATGGCTTTGCCGTCAAAGTATAGTATTGTGATTCACTTATATTATTATGAAGATTATTCAATTAAAGAAATTGCTCAACAATTAAAATTAAATGAAGGAAATGTCAAAGTAAGACTTTCTAGAGCAAGACAATTATTAAAAAAACAACTCAAGGAGAACTGGAACGATGAAGAATAAAGAAGCGTATAAACAAGCGTTTAAACATGTTCATTATCAAAAAGAAGTTAACTTAAATCAAAAAAGAATACCTAAATCCCTTATTACTTTTGTCACTTCATTTATTATATTACTTTCCACATTTACCGTAGCTTATGCTTTCGATATAGGGGGTATACAAAGTAAGATAGAGGTATGGTTTCATGGAGAAAAAAGAATGATTCAATATGAAGAAGTGGAAGATCATGTTTATCATTTCTATACGACAGATGAGGATGGTAACGTCATTGATATGGGAACACACTCAGGATCAAAAGGAACACTTACGGGAATAGAACCAATGAGTGGTGATGAACTTGCAGAAAGTATGAATGATAATAGTGAAATTGTTTATGATGAAAAAGAAGATAAATGTTTATTCTATTATCAAGATAAAGCGATTGATATAACAAAGATGTTTGATAAAGAAAAGGAATGTTATTTAGTAATCAATAATGGTGAAAAAGATATTTATTTTGTTATTAGTTATGAAGATAAAATAGATGACGATTGCACTATATCACAGTATAGTGATGAAAATGCGACAGTTACACAAGGTGTAAAGGTCAAAGATATTAAAGATCGATTTGTAAGAATTAAATAAAAATGGAGGATTTTGAAGTGAACCGAAAAAGTTGGACAAACTTAGGAGGGTCACTTCATTTTCCTCCATTTTTTGATACAATAAATTAAAGGAGATGATCTTATGGAATTACTATTTGTTTTTGCTATGATTCTTATTGTTCTTTATTACTTTTATCAAAAAAGGCCTAAAACACATTTTCCAACAATCTTGTATCAAGATCATAAAAAACATGTACTTAACTATAAAAAAATAAATCCCAATAATAAACAGCCACAGGATTTACAATATACAACCTATTTACTTTCATTAATAAATGAACTACCTCAAGATGAATTTATTCTTATTTATGCATGTTTAAAAAAATGGGAAAAACAAGAAGAAATTGCTTTAGAAGAAAAAGAGGGGGAACTTAATATTCATTTTCATAAAGCTTATACAAATAATCTTGTTGAAGATCAATTATTTCAAATGCTTTATTGTTTAGAAATAGATCATATAGTAGAAAATGAAGTAATTAGAAAATGGGTGGAAGTAGATTTTGATAAAATACTTGAATGGAAAAATGCTTATCTAAAAGATATACAAAACAAACTCAAACAAGAACATAAATTTGTAGATGGAAGATATAGTTTAGAAATCTACCAAGATTTAGAAAAAGTATTAGGTTATAAAAAATATTTGGATGCTTATAAGGAAATAGAAACAGAAGAAGAAAACATCTATGCAATGTTATTTGGATTAAAGGAATGTCCTTATCATATGTATACTTTCTTTATTATGAAAAACGATGACGATAAGCCAATGATAAATAGCTCATTAAAATAGAATCAGATTTTATCTGATTCTATTTCTTTCATATAACCTGCCGTAATAATACTAGCTGGTAAAGCGACAATCGCAATTCCCATAAAGGAAGAAACCATTGTAATTATTCTTCCCAAAGTTGTTATAGGATAAATATCGCCATAACCAACGGTTGTAAGAGAAATCGTTGCCCAATAGATGGCATCAAAGAAAGTATTAAAGCTATCTGGTTCAACATTAAAAATAATAAGGGTACAAACAAAAATATAACCAATAGCTAAATAAAGAACAGCAATCAAAGCCTTCTTTGAGTTTTTTTCAACCTGAAGAATGATTTGAATATTTTTTGAATAACGAAAGCTTTTAAAGATTCTTAATACACGAAAGGTACGAATAAGACGAATTGTTTTAAGGGATTTAAATCCTTTATTTATCATATTGATTGAAGGAAGTATTGATAATAAATCAATAATTGCCATAAATGAAAATGGATATTTTATGTAAGAAATAAAGCGAGGATCATCATATTTTAAATCAGCTGTAGCCTATCTTAATAAATAATCAATAATAAAAATTATAACTGTAATTAAATCAAGTGTTGTAAATAACTTTGTTTCTTGTTTAAAAGCAAGAGGAATAATACTCATAAATATTGTAAACATCATCACAAGATCATAAATATGACTTGTTGTGTCATCTTCTTTAGATACTTCTATAATTTCATAAATACGTTTTTTCATAACATCATCCTTATTAAACATACCATAGAAAGTATTTATTTCATATCATGAAAGTTACGAAAATATTAATTCCTTTTTGATAAGATAAAAGTAAGAAAAGAGGGATACTATGTATAAAATTATAGCGTGTGATTTAGATGAAACATTGTTAAGTGATGATCGTACGATTTCTAAAGAGAATATTGAAGCCATTCAAAAAGCAAAAGAGTTAGGTGTGAAGTTTGTTCCAGCAACCGGAAGAGGCTTTAATACCGTTGGTGGAACTTTAAAAGATTTAGGATTGTATGATTTAGAAAATGAATATGTGATTTCTTATAATGGTGGAGCCATTACTGAAAATAAAGGAAGTAAGTTACTTCATTTTGAAGGAATTTCTTTTGAAAACGCGAGTGAACTTTACAAAAGAGGTTTAGATTATGATGTTTGTATCCATGTTTATACAAAAGATATGGTCTATGCTTATAAGTATGTCCAAGAAGAAAAAGATTATTTGGCAGGAAGAATGGAAGTTACCGAAATCTTTGATAATAATATTGATTTTTTAAAGGGTCAAGAAATTGTAAAAGTCTTATATATGAATACAGATTACCAATATTTAAAAGGAATTGAAAATGATTTAAAAGAGATAACAAGTGATTTGGATGTAAGTTATTCATCGAATCGTTATATTGAATTTAATCATCAAGGAGTTAATAAAGGACAAGGTTTAAAGAAACTTGCAGAGTTATTACATGTAGATATTAAAGATACAATTGCAATAGGTGATAATTTTAATGATTTATCAATGATCAAAGTAGCAGGCCTTGGGGTAGGTGTCCAAAATACAGTTGAAGAAATGAAAAAAGAATGTGATATTATTACCAAGGCAACAAATAATCAAGGAGCGATTGCAGAAGTTATCAATAAACGTATTTTAGGCACAAATTAAGTTTTGTGCTTTTTTTCTTTCTTGGTATAATGAAGTGAATATGAAAAGAGGAAGCCTATGAAATCATTTTTTACAGAGACAATATTAAAAAGAGGAAAAACATATTTTGAACAAAATAGAGTTTTTTCTGTAAATCAATATGATAACCAAACCTATACAGGAATTATTTTAGGAAATGAAGCTTATCATACTAAAATCACTTTAGATGAACATTATGATGTCATGTCAGCTACGTGTGATTGTCCTTATGCTAAAGAAGGAAATCATTGTAAACATGAAGCGGCACTTTATTTTGCGATTGAAGATCGACTTCCTAAAGATGAACAACAATATATTGATATCAATGCTTTATTAAAAGATGTTCGTAGAAGAACACATAGTAGTTTTATGTTAAAACGTGAATTCAATCAAGAATTTAAAAAATATTTAAAACGTATTATTCAATTAAATGAACAAGGAAGTTTTCATATTACCAATTATCAACAAGTCATTGATGAATTTTTAAATTCTAATTATCCTAACGATTATCGTCATGAAATACTTCGAATCATGTTTCAAGGTTATAGTAAGTTACTTACAAGTGAACATAATAAAGAACTTACAACGTGCTGGTTAAAAGAAAATATGAAATATCAAAGATATGAAAATGCATTTAGCTATATTATGATGATTATCTATAAATTAGATGTCAATGATCAAATAGATATTATTAGAGAAATGCTTTTAACGAAAAGAAAAGTTTCTTTACTAAATACATACTTTAAAATTATCAATGATCATCATTTAGATATGAAAAAATATTTAGATGATATTCAAATTTATAATAACAATGAAGATTATATCACAGAAATGATACATTATTATGTTGATCACCAACAAGTAGGACTTGCTCGTCTTTACTATAAAAAACATGAACAAAATATTAGAAAAAAAGAAACCAAGGCAAAACTTGATTCATTGCTTGATCCTGAACATGAAGATGCCTACTTGAATTATATTTATTCTAAATTAGATTATTATAATTCATCGCATATTCCTGTTTATTACGTAGATTTAAAACAATTTTATGGAATTAAGTTTGAAGATTATTTACTAGATTTTATGGATGCGATTAAACCTATCTATGATGATTGTGATTTAGCTTTAATGTTTAAACAAAGTCAAGATGTTAAATATTTGATCTATGTTTTACTTCAAAGACCAAATATGACACTTTTTGAACAAACAAAAGAAATCATTAAAGAATATAGTTTAGAAATGTATTTAATGGTTTATGTTGAATGTTTAAAAAATTATATTAAAAAAGGAAATTCAAATTATTATTTTAAAAATTATGTTTATGAGTTATTTCTTGATTTAGATAAAATATCAAAAATAGAGTTTGTCGATATGATCAAAAAAGAATATCCAAGAAAAAAGAAAATACATGAAATGTTAGATGAATGTTTAGAAGAAGGTGATGAAATTGAAATTTAATATTAATTTAAATGTTGTAAAAAGTAAAAATAACTTAGAGATTGCCAGAAGATATCATCACTATGATAATGTAGAAAGTATGTATATTACTTTAAAAGATGATCTTTATCATATTGATGCTGTCGTTTCAGTTTTTAATCACATACAAAAATGTTCATTAGAAATTAAAGATAATAAAGTCGTTTCTTATAAATGTGCGTGTCCATTTAATGATCAAGATTCTATGTGTGGTCATTTAGGGGCAGTTATTATGAAACTTAATGAATTAGAAATCAATGATTTTCCTTTTGAGTATCAAAGTGAAAAATTAGAAAAAATGAAAGAGATTGAAAAAGAAAATCAAAGACAAAGAAGAAAAGTTCAACTTAGACAACTGGCACATACATCCTCACGACTCATTGATCTTAATAAAAATCATTATCAAACAGAATTACAACTATCTATTAATAATGAAAAATATGATTTAACACCTTTTATTTATCTTCAAGATGATGAGATAAATGTTGACTATAGAGTTGGAAATGAAAAGAAGTATGTAGTCAAAAATATTACAGAATTTATTGATCGAATCAATCATCAAGAAAATTATAAATATGGAAAATCTTTAGAATTTGTACACAGTGAAAAGAATTTTACAGAAAACGCCTTAAAACAAATAGATTTCATGAAAAAAGCAATCTCCTTTAGAAGTCAAGATATAGAAGACTATAACTATTACTATGAACCCATTAAAAGAAACATCCCTATTGATAAACGTTTACTTGATGAGCTTTATGAAATCAATAAAGAGAATCTTTCTTTTGGTGAAGTAGAACCAGAGCTACGTTTATATATTAATAAAGAAGAAGATTTTTATGTCATTAGAGTAAGTATCAATCAAGAAATGTTTATTGGAAATAAACATGGTTATCGCTATGAAATGAATAATGGAAAGTTTTATATGGAACGTATCGTTCTTGATGAAGAGGGGAATATTGCCCGTTTTTTAGAAAGTATTATTGAAAATGAAGGACAACTGATTGTTTTAGAGGAACAATATCATGATTTCTATAAGTACGTCTTATTACCAATTCTTTCTTATTTTGAAGTCTTTGATCAAAGCCAAGAAGAAATACCAACTTATGATGAAATTAAAATCTATGGAGATATTGATGATGATCAAATGATTTATTTTCAACCGGTCTATGTAGATGAAAATCAAAATAGAGTGTATGGATTTAATGATCAATTGATGACAACTTATCAACAAGATTTGGTAGAAAAATATATTGAACGTTATGCTTCATTCATCGATACAAAAAAACATCGTGCCTATTTTGATACAAATAGTCAAACAACCTATGAATTTATTTTTGAAGGTTTAGATTATTTAAAACAATATGGGGATGTTTATGTATCAGAAGCTTTAAAAAGAGTAGGAAAGAAGATATCTTATAATTTACATGTAGGTGTCCGTATTGAAAATGATCTTTTAAAATTTGATATTTCTTCGCATGAAATACCAAAGAAAGAACTACAAGAGGTTTTAAATCAATACCGTCGTAAGAAGAAATTCTATCGTCTAAAAAATGGAGAAATTCTTTATTTAGATTCACCAGATTTAGAAGAATTAAGTCAATTTATGGATGATTATCATATTGACGTCAAAGACATTGATGATGGTGAATTCTCGATGAATAAACAAAGAATGCTTGCTATTGATGAAGAAAATGATTTTGAATATGTTGAACTAGATAGAGAAGAATCTTTTGTAGAGACATTGGATCGTTTTAAATCAGCAACTCAAAAAGAATATCCTATCGCTAAAGAATATAATACTATTTTAAGAGATTATCAAAAAGAAGGTTATGTGTGGCTTCATACTTTAAAAGATTATGGATTTAATGGGATTTTGGCAGATGATATGGGGTTAGGGAAAACTTTACAAATCATTACGTTATTAGATTCATTAGAAACGCCTCGACCAAGTTTGGTAGTTTGTCCTTCTTCACTTATTTATAACTGGGAAGATGAAGTCCATAAATTTTCTAATAAATTACCAGTTACATGTATTACAGGAAATATACAAACAAGAAGTGAATTAATTAAAGAGATTAAACAAGGATTATATGTAACTTCTTATGATTATATGCGTAGAGATTTTGAATTATATCAAGAAATTGAATTTGAATATGTTATTTTAGATGAAGCACAGTATATCAAAAACCAAAAAACCAAAAATGCCCAATCAGTTAAAACCTTAAAAACAAGACATAAATTGGCTTTAACGGGAACACCGATTGAAAATAGTTTAGCGGAATTATGGTCAATCTTTGATTTTTTGATGCCACAATATTTATTTAATTATCATTATTTCCAAAAACAATATGAAAATGACATTATAAAAAATAATGATGAAGAAAAAACAAAACAACTTAAAAAACTAGTCACACCATTTATTTTAAGAAGAAATAAAAAAGAAGTTTTAACAGAATTGCCAGATAAAATTGAACAAAATATCATTCTTCCATTCAATGATGAAGAAGAAAAACTTTATGTAGCTAATCTTGCTGAAGCAAATAAAGAATTACAAGAACTTTACGATTTAGAAGGTTCTGATAAGATGCAAATCTTAAAGCTACTTACAAGATTAAGACAGCTTTGCTTAGAACCACGTCTTGTATATGATAATATTGATCAACCTTCTTCTAAATTAAAAGCTTGTATGGAACTTATTAAAACGATGCAAGAAAATAAGCAAAAAGTTTTGTTATTTTCATCCTTTACTTCCGTTTTAGATTTAATTGCAGAGGAATGTCAAAAAGCAGAAATTACATATTATATGCTTACTGGAAGCACCAATAAAGAAGATAGAAGAGAACTTGTTTCAAGATTCCAAAAAGATGATACAACAGTATTCTTGATTTCCCTTAAAGCGGGAGGAACAGGTTTGAACTTAACATCTGCCGAAGCCGTTATTCATTTTGATCCATGGTGGAATGTTTCTGCTCAAAATCAAGCGACAGACCGTGCTTATCGTATAGGACAAAAGAATAATGTTCAAGTCTTTAATCTTGTGATGAAAGATAGTGTTGAAGAAAAGATCATTGAATTACAAAAACGCAAAAAGGAATTAGCTGACATGTTTGTTGAAAACAATAGTGGTGGTTTATCACAAATGTCCAAAGAAGATATTTTAAGTTTATTCACAATGTAAAAGACGGGCTCCCCGTCTTTTAATTTAGTAATGATGTATCAATAATTTGATAATTTGCGCGATGAATATAAAGAGCTTTACCATCAATCATTAATTTTGTCATCTTCGGTAATTTTTTAGGAACAGTCCAATAAACCTTATCCCCTGAATAAGCCGTAATTGGTTGCCCTAATTGAGATTTAATCACAACCACTCTTGATTTACCAAACTTATTTTTATACTTATTGATAATATTCGCAATATATGTATTATTTGAAAGTTTTCCATTATCATTACTTTCAATGTCTTCTTGAGTAAAATCAACATTAGGTTCTAAACCTTTTTGTGTAAAGATACAAGTATCTCCACAAGATTCAATTTCTTGCCCATCAATAGTAATAGTAATAACAGAAGATAATTCATAACCTGTAATAATACTTCCATCACTATCATAAGAAGTTGTTTCTACGGGATTTCCTTGAATATTGATTTTATCTCCAGTTGTTGTCATGACTCTTTTTCCATAGTTATCGAAAGTATCAATAGTATAGCCATTTCCTACAAGATTTCCTTTAATATCATTGATTTCTGATTCAAACATCGCACATCCTGTTAAATTTAATGCCATGACACCAACAACTAATAAACCTAATATTTTCTTTTTCATTTTTTCACTCCCTCTATTCATACAAATTATAACAAATTTTGTTATAAAGAATGAATAAAATACGATAAAATAGTACATAAGAGGTGAAGACCATGTTACTTAAACAAATGAAATATTTTATTACCATTGTTGATTGTCATAGCTTTACCGAAGCGGCAGAACAATGCTTTATTTCACAATCAGCAATTTCTCAACAAATTAAATCATTAGAAAAAGAATTAGGCATTCGTTTATTTGAAAGAAATAAAAGGCATTTTTCTTTAACTCCTGCAGGAGAATATTTTTATCGTCATGGAAAAGTGATTTTAGATGAAATTGAAGATTTTAAGGAAGAAACAATTCGTCGAGGAGAAGATCAAGAATTGAATCTAACCATTGGTTATCCTAAAAACTTTAGTACGAGTGAATTTCATCAAGCTATTGTTGAATTTAATCGTATTTATCCAGAAGTTAATATTTCGGTGGTAAGTGGAACTCATGAAGAATTATTCGAACTTTTAGTCCAACATCATATTGATGTTAAAATCAGCGAACAAAGAAGAACATTTAATGAAGATTATTACAATTATGAATTAAAACATAGCGAATGTTTTGTAGAAATATCTTCAATGAATCCACTATCTCAAAATGACGTTCTTACAACGGATGATTTAAAAAATATGTCTTGTATTCTTGTTGTTTCTAAAGATAAAGAAGATTCAGAAAGAGAGTTCTATGAAAAATCACTCAATCTTTCAAGACGTTTTTTATATGCGAATTCATTAGAACAAGCACGTTTAATGGTGGCGAGTCAAAGAGGATATTTACCAATTGATCAAATAGGTCATTTACCAAAAACAATGGAAGGTATTGAAAGAATTACCTTGCATTATAAAGGAAAACCAATCCAAAGAAATTATTTTGCATGTTGGTCTAAAGAAAATACCAATTATTATATTGAAGAATTTGTGAAAATGTATAAAGAGCTTTTAAATAAGTAAAACTTATGAAGATGATTAGGAATTGAAATTGTTTCAAGTCCTAATTTTTTTTATTATATAGGTGGAAAAAGAAGAAAACATTACTACACAAGTTCTTATATTAATGCAAGAAAAAATGGAAATACCACACGTCTAACAAATGCTTTTATAAAAAGCATAGAAGAAAATAGGTATACCACAGAAAAGGTCTACGTCAACTATCAAAATATTAAACCTTGTTTAGGATGTAATGTCTGTCAAAAAACAAAACAATTTGTACAAAAAGATGATAGAAGCAAGCATCATTGTCTTTGCTTTACTTGTGTATTTTTACACATTTAATGGTTTAATGAAGTTATTAATTGATCGTATATTCGCAATTGAAAAAACAGATGTAATAGAAAAAGCATATCACATGACAAAGGAGATAAAAATCAATGAGTAAAAGTTTAATTGTTTATTTTTCACATAATAAAGAAAATTATTTCTCGGGAAATATTGTTAATTTAGAGAAAGGAAATGTACAAGTCATTGCTGAAACATTATCAACAATGATTGATGCAGATGTTTATCAAATTAAAGAAGTGGATGCATATCCCTTTGATTATCATGAATGTACATCACGTGCAAGTGAAGAACTTAAAAATAATGCCCGTCCACAAATATTAGATCCATTAGAAAGTATTGATGAATACGATACGATTTATTTAGGTTATCCAAACTGGTGGTCAACAATGCAACGATTGTTATGACATTCTTAGAAAGCTATGACTTTACAAATAAACATATCTATCCTATTTGTTCACATGAAGGAAGTGGTATGGGAAGAAGTGAAAGTGATCTTAAAAAACTTTGTCCAAACAGTATCGTTCATAAAGGATTAAATATTCATGGAAGTCATATAGGTGAATGTAGACAACAATTAGAAAGATGGGTAGGAGGAAAATAAAATGAATGATTTTCAATTTCAAAACACAACAAAAGTTTATTTTGGTAAAGATCAATTAGGTCATTTACATGAAGAAGTTTTAAAATATGGAAAGAGCGTCCTTGTTGTTTATGGTGGTGGATCGATTAAAAAAATTGGACTTTATGATAAAGTCATGAAAGAATTAAAAGATAATAATGTAGAAGTTTATGAACTTGCAGGTGTAGAACCAAATCCAAGACATACAACTGTCAATAAAGGAGCAAAAATCTGTAAAGAAAACAATATTACAGCTGTTTTAGGGATTGGGGGAGGATCTACTATTGATGCTTCTAAAGCGATTGCTGCTTTAACTCTTGTAGATACTGATAATATTTGGGATTTAGTAGAAAAGAAAGTAGCTTGGCATGATGCTTTACCTGTACTTGCTATGCCTACAATTGCTTCAACGGGAAGTGAAATGGATAAATCATGTGTCATTGCTAATGTAGAAAAAGGTGTTAAAAGTGGAATCAATGGAGATATCTTAAGACCAAGAGCATCTTTCTTAGATCCTACTAATACATTTAGTGTTTCACCTAAACAAACAGCTTGTGGTGGATTTGATATCATGGCTCACTTATTCGATATGAACTATTTTGTTAATAGCGATAAATATCCATTACAATTCAATGTAGTAGAAACATTATTAAGAACAGTTCGCCAACAATTACCAATTGCGGTGGAAGAACCAGAAAACTATTCAGCAAGAGCAACAATGTTATGGGCTGCTTCATGGGCTTTAAATAGTTTCTGTACATCAGGGTATAAGACACAAGCTCAACTTCATGCGCTTGAACAATTCTCATCAACTTATGATATGACGCATGGCTTAGCTCTTGCTATTATTACTCCTAAATGGATGACATATTTATTAAACAAAGATGAAACTGTTGCTAGAGACTTTGCTCGTTTTGGTTTAAATGTGATGGGTATTCAAGATCAAGGTAATGACATGGCTAATGCAAAAGCAGGAATTAAAGCTTTACAAAACTTCATCAAAGATGAACTTCATTTACCTACAACACTTAGTGAAATGAATATTACAGATGAAAAATTTGATGAATTAAAAGTTAAAGCGTGTTATGGCCAAGATTCGCTGCCAAGAGCTTATCGATCATTAAGCCAAGAAGATTGTTTAAATATTTATAAAATGTGTTTATAAAAGACAAGACCTCAGATTTCTGAGGCCTTTTTTATTAAGAAACACATTGTGTTTCTTTTTTTACATAAGAGCGAATATGCTATAATAAATAAAAGAGGTGATACTATGAATAATGTTGTACACTTTAATATGATTCTCGAAATCAATCAATTACTTAAACAAAATAATATAGAATATTCGATTCATGGTGTTGGTGGATGTACATGTTGTGGTTTAGAACTTAGACAAGAAGGGAAAAGTTATCCTACAGATAAGATTTTAGAAGTTATTAATGGCTATTTAAAAAATCATTGGATTTATGTTCAAGAAAATAAATATCAACCAGGATTTCTTACAATTCATTCAAAATTTGATAAAAATCCTTGACTATAAAGCCACTCTATAGTGTTAGATAAAGTTAAGGAAGGGGTGTTATTTATGAAAACACACGAATTAGAAAAGGAATTAGGGATTTCAAAGCATACAATCTTCTATTATGAAAAAGAAGGGATCGTTACACCACAAAGAGATGAAAATGGTTATCGTAGTTATAGCCAAGATGATTTACAAAAACTCATCATGGTAAAGTTCTTACGTAATTTAAATATTTCGATTGATGATGTAAAAGCAATCTTAAACAATGAACTTGATTTTAAAGAATGTTTAGAAATCAATCAGATTCATTTAGAAAAACAAATTAAAAGCTTAGAAGAAGTTCAAGAAAATATTGAAATGTATGTAAGAAAAGATCTACCAATGTTACCAGCTTTACAACAAATCCAAAGAGAAGTGAAGAATTATAAATTAGGTTATCAAAAAACAACAGATATTGTATCTCTTGGAAGAAGACTTACAAAGAAACTTGCATTAAGAAAATTCTTATATAAATTTATTCCTACATTTTTAATTGTTTTATTCTTTAGTGCTGTAAATGAGCAAGATGTTTTAACAAGAGTACTTTCAGTATTAGTGATTTCATTTGTATTTACAAATGGTTTGATTGCTGCTGATTTCCAGTTTTCACAATTATGGTTAAGATTACCACTTGATCAAACAAGAAATCAATCAGTAGAGTTTTTAAATGATCGTATTCGTTATTATCAATTTAAAGGTTATATAGATAATGTAAAATATTTTTATTCTGTTTTATTTGGAAAAGAAGCTAAGTTTATGAATGAATATAAATATGAAGATATTCAAAGTGTAGAACTTCTTTTAAAACATCGTTATGAAAGTTATGGAACACCGATTGCGAGAGATTGGTATGTTCTTGATTATCGTTTTGAATTTAAAGATGGAAATCATTTCTACTTCTATTGGCCTTTTACAATTGATGATGATGCACGTTTTATTGGAATGATTTTAGATGAAAAGGTAGAAAATGTGATTGATAAAGATCATGTCATTGAAGCTTTAAAAAATGGTATTCATTTAAATGACTATATGAAAAAGACTGAAGATTAATTCAGTCTTTTTTTAATAAATTGATCTATTGCTTTAATTGTTTGATTTTGTTGGCTTTTACGAGAAATAGTCGCTTTGGCATCTCCTTTTTGATGCCCGTAGTTTCCAAAGTTAGCATGGTTACCACCTTGAATAACAACAATATTCTTTTTATAGTCTATTTTCTTTTTTACGCTGGTATTTAAAGAGCCATAGATGGTAAGTGTATCTTGAGCGGAAACATCGCCATAAATATACGAACCTAAAAGAATCAAACCATCAACTTTATCTTTATTTTTAGAAACATAAGAAGAAGCCATGGCACCACCCATAGAATGTCCACAAAGATACCAATGTTTTATATTTGAATATTTATCAATAATTTTATTAGCAGCATTTTTATTAAAAATAGCCATCTTAAAAGGCATATTAACTAAATAACAGTTATAACCTTTCTTTTCTAGTTGTTCAAGTAAAGGAAGATAAGCTGTATTTTCTACTTTAGCTCCAGGATAGAAAATAATACCTACATCACTTGTCTTTTGAGGAGTTAAAGTAATAAGATTAGAATTTACTTGTTTTACTTCTTGATGGTTTAAGATTTCCAAAGCATCACCTTGTGCGTGATAATAATCATTGACGTAAAAACCAAAACCACCAACACAAAGAATGAGAATAATTGATAAGGTAATTAGTATTTTCTTTTTCACTTCTAACAATCCTCATGACTATGTTTATAGTATTGTTGGATTTGTGGTGGAAATTGATTAAATGAAAGAGCTTGAACGTAAGCTTCATCTTTTTTTTCAATCGCTTGATCATAATACCAACATTTATAATTGAGCATAGAAAGGACTTTTTGAAGTTTTTCCATTTCTTGTAAAACTTCTTCCTTTTGTTTTTCAAAGATTTCTTTTCTTTGTTTTAACGTGGTATTTCCTAAAGAACATAAAGACATATATTCTTTTATTTCTTTAATTTCTAAGCCTGATTTTTTTAAACAATCAATAACACGTAAAGTTTCAATTTCACTTTCACTAAACTGTCTTACACCATTCACTCTTTTTAAATGAGGAAATAATCCTTCTTTATCATAATAACGAAGAGTTGAAATAGGTAATTGAAACATTTTTGAAATTTCACCAATAGAATACATATGATTTCCTCCTTGATACTTGACCTAAAGTTAAGTTTAGGTGTTATGATAAATGTAACATAAAATTCATGAATATTCAAATCTATGATAGAAGGAAGTGAATAAATAGAAATGATAAAAAAGATATTAAAAATTGTAGGTATTGTGATAGTAAGTATCGCTATTGTGGCTGTGTTATTTATTGAATTTTGGCCAAGCTTAGGTGGAAGTGTAACAGATGAAGATCAAAAAGAATATAAAGCGAGAAATTCATTATATAAAAAATGAATATTTCATGGAAATCCTGAAATTCAATTAATGACAGGACAAAAGAGTGAATATAAAAATGAAGAAAAAGTTCCTAAAGGTGAAATACCTGTTTATAAGTTGAAGAAAATAGAAAAAGCGAAGAAAGATGAACTTAAGTGGATTTGGTTTGGACATTCAAGTTCATTGCTTCAAATAGATGGAAAGAATGTCTTAATGGATCCTGTTTTTTCAAACTATAGTTCGCCAGTTCCTTTTATTGGACCAAAGCGTTTTTCTAAGTTACCGATAGATATAGAAAATATGCCAAGTATTGATGTTCTTGCCATCTCACATGATCACTATGATCATTTAGATTCTCAAACAATTAAACAAATAGATGAAAAAGTCAAAGAATATTGCGTTCCTCTAGGTGTAGAAAAACATCTTCTTCGTTGGGGAGTCAATGAAAAGAAAATACACGTTATGAATTGGTGGGATGAAGTAAAAGTTGATGGACTAACGATTACTTCAACACCAGGTAGGCATTTTACTGGACGTGTTCCTTGGAGAAACAATACGACATTGTGGAGTGGCTATGTCTTTAAAAATGATAAATATACAACTTATTTTACAGGGGATACCGGTTATGGAAATCATTTCGAAGAAGTTTATGAAAAATTTGGTGCTATTGATTTATTAATGATTGAAGATGGACAATATGATCGAGCATGGTCCAATATTCATATGTTACCCAAAGATGGCATTCAAGCAATGAAGGATCTTCATGCAAAGTGGACAGTTCCTGTTCATTGGGGTGCCTTTTGTATTTGTAATCATGCTTGGGATGATCCAATTAAACAAATTACCACAAGATCACAAAAGGAAAACTTAAATGTAGCAACACCAAAGATTGGTGAAATTGTCGATTATAGTAAAATAGAAACTTATCAAGAACATTGGTGGGAAAATGTTGAATAGTTTTTTCATATTATGAAAGAAATTTTAATAATTTTCCTTTATAATGTTTATAGAAAAAATCAAATGGAAACAAGGAGGTAATGAAAATGGGATTTCCTAAAGGATTTTTATGGGGTGGAGCAGTAGCTGCCAACCAATGTGAAGGTGCATATTTAGAAGATGGTAAAGGATTATCTGTACCAGATATGTTATTAGGTGGAGATGTCAATACACCAAGAACATTCTTACCAAAAACAGATCCAGAAGCTTTTTATCCTAGTCATGAAGCAGTAGACTTCTATCATCATTATAAAGAAGATATCGCTTTATTTGCTGAAATGGGATGGAAAGTATTCAGATTATCAATTAACTGGGGGCGTATTTTCCCAAATGGTGATGATGAAGAACCAAACGAAGCAGGATTAGCTTTTTATGACAAAGTATTTGATGAATGTCATAAACATGGAATGGAACCATTAGTTACTTTATGTCACTATGAAATTCCATGGAACATTGTAACAAAATATAACGGATTCTCAGATCGTAGAGTCATTGATATGTTCGTTAAATACGCTACAACTTGTATGAAACGTTATAAAGACAAAGTTAAATATTGGTTAACATTCAACGAAATTAATATTGCATGTATGGGTGAAGGTGGAATTGGTAACCTTTATGGGCTTGGATTAATGGATCCAGAAGATGTTAATGCAGATCATAGAATTCCATTAAATGAATTAAAATCAAATGAACAAATTATGTTTGAAGCATTACACAATGAATTTGTAGCAAGTGCAAGAACAGTTATTGAAGGTCATAAGATCAATCCAGATTTCATGATTGGTAACATGATTGCACATACAACTTTATATCCACTAACACCAAATCCAAAAGATATCTTAGCAGCATTTGATGAAGATAACTTTAAAAATAATTTCTGTGGAGATGTACAAGTACGTGGAGAATATCCATCATTTATCTTCAGATATTTTAAAGAACATAATATTGATACTTCTTATATTACAGAAGAAGATAAAAAAATCATTAAAGAAGGTACAGTTGACTTCTATACATTCTCATATTACATGTCAAACTGTGTAACAGTAGATGAAAATGCAGAAACAACAGCAGGTAATATGTCAAAAGGTGCTAAAAACCCATACTTAAAAGCATCTGATTGGGGATGGCAAATTGATCCTGATGGTTTAAGATATACATTAAACTTATTACATGATCGTTATCCACATACTCCATTAATGATTGTTGAAAATGGTTTTGGAGCATTTGATACAGTAGAAGAAGATGGATCAATTCATGATGATTATCGTATTGATTACTTCAAAGGACATATTCATGCAATGAAAGAATCTATTGAAGATGGTGTACCATTAATTGGATATACAACATGGGGACCAATTGATTTAGTATCAGCTGGAACAGGACAATATGCAAAACGTTATGGATTCATTTATGTAGATAGACATGATGATGGCACTGGAGATTTCTCTAGAAGCAAAAAAGATTCATTCTATTGGTATAAAAAAGTTTGTGAATCTAATGGTGAAGAAATTTAATATAATAAAAGGACGATGCTTTGGCACCGTCCAATTTTTTTAATTATTTTTAATATAAGGATTATGATAGAAAGAATAAACAAGTTGAACTGTCATTACACACCAGATAACTGGTTCACAGAAGATAACAGCCATATATTGAAAACGTGGAATTAAGAAGATAACAAAGATAATCTTTCCAAAGAATTCAATCACACTTGAAATTAAAGGAAGAAGTTTTTGACCAATTCCTTGAAGTGCATAACGTGTTTGCATCAATATTCCAAGCACGGCATAGAAAGGACCAACAATTGTAAGATAAAGTGTTCCATTATGTAAAACAACTTCTTTACTTGAGCCTGATATTAATTTCACTAAAGAAGAACCAAATAATAAGATAATACAAGTTACAATAGCTGCACCAATAATGTCATAGATATAAGCATAACGAAGTGCTTGTTTAATTCTATCTTTTTGATTAGCCCCTTTATTTTGAGAAACAAAAGTTGAAATAGCAAGAGCCATTGCTGTAAAAGGCATATTAAAGAACATATAAAGTTTTCTTGCAGCAGTATGTCCAGCAATAATTAAATAACCTAAATTATTAATACCATATTGTAAGATGACAGAACCAGCAGAAACAATACAATTCATAAATCCCATTGAGAACCCTTGTCCTAATAATTCTTTATAAAGATCTTTATCAACTTCAAAATGTTCTTTTTTAGGCAGTAACAAAGGTGTCTTTTTAAACATATAAATGATACACAAAATAACGGAAGTTCCTTGAGAAATAACAGTTGCGACTGCAGCACCTTGAACTCCCATATTTAATTGAGTAATAAAAACTAAATCTAAAATAATATTTAAAACAGATGAAACAACCAAGAAAACAAGAGGCATAACACTATTACCAATGGCTCTCATTAATCCAGCACATAAGTTATAAGCAAACATAACAATAATAAATAAAACAATAAAGAAAATATAACTATAAGCTTCATCAATAATGTTTGCAGGCGTATTTAATAAATGAAGAAGTGGTTGTAAGAAAATTAAACCAATAAGTGTTAGTCCAATTGAAACAACAATACCAATGACTAAAGAACTAGCAACTGATTTCTTCAATAATTTTTCATCTTTAGAGCCAAAACTTCTTGCAGTAACAATAGCAAGACCATTTCCAATACCTAAGGCAAAACCTACAAGTAAGTCATAAATAGAGGCACATGATCCAATGGCTGCTAAAGAAGCATCTCCTAAAAAGTTTCCAACAATCATGGTATCAACGGTGTTATAAAGTTGTTGGAAGATATTTGATATAAATAGTGGTAATGCAAAAATGATCAATGATTTAAAGATAGGTCCATGAATCAAATCAACATTTGTATTAAATGATTTACGTTTTATCGAATCCATATTCTTCTCCTATTCTGTAATATTTCGATTAAAAATTTCTACAAGTGTAAAGATTCCATCCTCATATTCATATTTTTGAATACAACAATTATAAAATCTTTCGGTTTTCTTTACTTTTGCATGTTCTTCCCAAGCACGATAGAACTGTGCACAAGCAGCACCATGAGAAACCGCTAAAACAACTTGATGATCTTCCTTACTTATGATTTCAGTTAAAGTTTTATTCATACGTTCTCTAAGTTCAAGTTCACCTTCACCACCGAATTGTTTAAAGAAATCCCCATAAGGTAGTTTAGGATTTAAACATTCATCTTTTCCTTCAAAAGCACCAAAATTCCATTCTTTTAAACCTTTTAATCTTGTATAAGGCATATCTGTAATGATTTCTAAAGTATCCGATGCTCTTTCAGAAGTAGAAGCATAAGCGTGATCAAGAGTAATATTTGTAAAGTATTCTTTTGCCATTTGTGCTTGTTTAATTCCTAAAGGTGTAAGAGGTGCATCACACCAACCTTGTATTTTATGTTGTAGATTGAACAAAGTCTGTCCATGTCTCATTAAATAGAGTGTTTTTTTCATGATAAATCTCCCCCCCCAAGTTTACTTTAATCAATAATATTATAAAAGTACAATACCTAAATAGCAATCTTCTATAACTAAAAATAATAGTAAAAATAGGATTTAAAAAGTACCATAAAAAAATACCAAATATAAAATATTAATATGTAGTAAAAAAACAAGAAACAATAGATATAATATTGTAATCGCTTACAATAAGCGGAGGTGATAGTATGAAAGTGCGAAAGGGAGGAAAAGAATATGAAAAGTAAAAAAATAATAGCAGCATCCTTAGGCGCAGCGTTATCGTTATCGATGCTTTGTATGCCTGTTTATGCTACTAGTCCAACAGTTAGTTCTATTGTTGCAAACACACAAGTTGGAGATGGACAAAGAGAAGTATCTTCATTTGAAATTGAGGTAAGCGATGAAAGTATTATACAAAATTTAACAGCAGCAGATTTTGATATTATTAATAATTCAAGCACTGTTCCATTTGATGTAAATACAGGATCTTGGGCAAAAGCTTATCAAGATGATGGGATTGAATTAAGTGTATCAGGAAATAAGTTAAAAATGACAGTGAATCCATTTTGTTATGCTGGAATCTATAAAACAGATTGGTCATTTCAAAGATTGGATTGGGAAGTTAAATGTTTAACTAATGATGCATTATCTTTTAAGGCAAGTGATGTAACAACAGTTAAAACTAAAGTCTTAGATGATACAGAAAGAAAGACATTTACTTATGCTGGATTAACACGTCAATATGCGTTATATTTACCAAAAAATGCGGATGGATCAGTTAAGAAAAATGTACCACTTGTTGTATGGAATCATGGTGGTGGAGAATATAATGGTAATTTAGAAGATACTCTTGTAGCGAATAAAGGATTAACTGGTTGGGTAGATGCTGGTTATGATGTTGCAGTATTACAAATGCAAGTTGGAAATGAAAACTATAGCTATGGTGCTGCAGAAAATGAAGATAAGAAAAAATTAATTGACCAAAACAATGCGTTACAAGCACAATTGATTAAAAATCTAATTAATGATGGAAATGTGAATAAAAATCAAGTATATGTTGCAGGTGCTTCTAGTGGAGGAGGAGCAACAATGAGATTTTTAATGCAATATCCTGAAATATTTGCTGGAGCTATAGCTTGTTGCTCAATGGATCCAATTGTTCCTGTACATAATCAAACATTTGCAGCATTAGGTAGAAAAAAAGATCCTTTTGATACAATTGTTTCGAATTTTGAAGAAGCATTCCAAGGAAATGTATATACTTGGGATGAAAGTACACAATCGATGGTTTCTAAAAAAATTGATACTCAAAAATTATTAGATGTTCCAGTTTATTATACGCATGCTGAAAATGATCCAACATGCAATGTAGATAGTTCAAAAGCTATGTACAAAGCTATGGAAAATATGGGAGATAAAAATAATAAATTATCTATATGGTCAGATGATGAAATGAAAGCTGTAGGAATCAGCAATGGTATGGGAGGTACATTATTGCATTGGTCATGGGTAAAAGTTCTTAATGATAATACTGATGGTAGTCCAATGAATTGGTTGTTCAAACAATCTAAAGTGGAAACAGTGTCAAAATCAGAAGATAAAGTAGATGATAAAAAGGAATCAACAGTTAATAATAAAGTTGAACAAAGTGTTAAAACTGGAGATAATACAATGATTGGTTCATATGCTATTATCATGTTGTTAGCAGTAGGTGCCTATACAGCTACTAAAAAGGTAATTAGATAATAATTAAGTAAGGCGGAAAATGGTTTCAATTTTTCCGCTTTTTATATTATAATATTTTTGTTGTAGGAGGGTGTTTATTGTGAGCAAAACAAATTTAAAAATAGAATATATTTTAAAAGCATCTAATAATATAGAATTTGATAATATTGATACATATATATCTAGAAAAATATTTGAACACTATAATAAAATACCAACCTATACATTAGAAGACATTTTAACAATTTTAAATATATCAAAACTTAAATTTAAAACATATCTTAATCAACTGGGATATAAAAATTATACAGCGTTTAAAGATGAGGTTATTTTTGAAAGAATAGTAAGACTAAAACAAATCAGAGATAGATATGAAAGTTTTGAAAAAAATAAAATTATTCAAATTATGAGTCAATTAAGACATCATCTAATTAATATGGATGAAATAGATAAAATTTGTAAACAAATAAATGAACATGAAAGATTTATAGCTTATGGGTCACCAACACTTTTAAATTTATTGTTTGATTTTCAAGTAGATATGAAAATATTTGATAAAACGGTTTTGTTAAGTTCAGTAAATAATGGAAAAATTTTAGTACCAAAAAATAATGATCTTATTGGTCTCTTTACAGCAACAGGAAGATTATTAGGCTGTTGTGATGCAAAATTTCAAGAAGTTGTTTTAGATACAAAGAATACAAAGATACTTTTTAGTAAATCTCAAATAAATAGTGAATATATTGATTTTAGCTTTTCTATGGATACGGATAATGATTATTATGAAATGCATTATGTTTTTTTATTTCTATTTGATTTAATTAAAACGAGATACTATGAATTATATATAAAGGAATGAAAATATGATTATAGGAAAAATAATGATGATACAAAATAGTAGTTCAAAAGAGAGTGTGGAATATTTAATTAGTAAAAAAATAATGGAATTAAAAGGTAATATTAAGGATTATACATTAAATAGATTTATAGAAGAAGTGGGTGTGTCTAAGACTTCGATGGTCAGATATTTAAAAAATATTAATATTAATAAGTTTTCTTATTTTAAAAATGTTATGTACGAAGAATATATGCATGCGGAAGTAGATATGAAAAAGATGAAAAAGGTTATTAAAAATAATTTTCCTCACATACAAACACAAATTTTTAAAAAAATCATGGTATGTAAAAGAATTGTTATATTAGGCGATGGAAATAGGTTTGCATTGTTACTATGTCAAAAAGCGTTGACATATTTAGGATATCCTTGTGAGATACCGGTTTATCTTGGAAGTGAAGAAGAAATTATTGATCAGTTTCACTTGAAAGAAGATGATTTGGTTATTATTGTAAGTTTACATGAAACATATGATGATTTTTGTACAAATAGATCTGTTTTTTATCAAAATGCTAACTATTTAGATGTGAAAATAAAACCTAAAATTGGGTTTATAGGAGTTGCTCCTAAAGATAATCATCTTTATTTTAACTACAATATAAATCAAGAAAGCTTTGATAAAAGTATGAATGAGTTACAAGTATTCTTTTTAAATCTTGTACAATATATTCTTTATAAAAATGGAATATAAAAGGCGTAGCACAAACTACACCTTTTTAATTATTGAAACCAATAATCTAGATAATCATATTTAAAGACGCGATAAACAAATTTACCACCAGTTGTTTTAAACGTTCTTAATAAAGTTCCATCCTGACTGTATTCGCTCCAAGACATTGCGATACCACTATCGATAATTACATTTCCATCTAATTCTTGAACACTACTTACATATCCTGAATAAGCAACAGGAATACTATTTACAAGTTCAACAGTACGATTATTTTCATCTACTAAATATTTATAGTAATAAGATGTTCCTTTTTTTAAGTTATAGTAAGTATTTGAATAATTTGAATCACTTTTCCAATCATAATCAGGACGTGTTGTACTTACCGCAAGGTTATTATAAAGATAGAGATAATATTGACCTTGAGGTAGGGAGTTATCATCTACATAAGTGACACAATGTTGACCAGCTTGCATTGAAAAATCGCTTGTTTTATTTAAGAGTAAGGAATCATATCCACTTTCTTGCCAAAAGTTATCAGAACCAATCATGTAATCAATTGTTGGATTTGAATAGATATTATCTAATTTAATAATTGTGGATGTTTCTCTTGAACTAATAATTAAACTTGTTTTATCAACAAGAGCCAGTGAATTGATATGCATCCAATCAAGATCTTCTGCACCATCAGGTAATGAAGTTGTTGAATAATAATCAGGTAATAAATCAATAAGATCTACAAGTTCTGTTATGTTACCAGAATCTTTTTCAATCATAATAATTTTATCTTCACTTGTTTTTGCTTCTTTTTCACTTGCAAGAACAAGAATATTATTGTTGCTATCAAAGATGTAATCATGATGTAATTTATAATTACCTGTATCATAAATTTTAGAAACATAACCAGTTTGTTCCATACCAACTATTTTTGTACTAGAAATACTAAAGTACATGGTGTTGTTTTCAAAAAGAATACGGTGACTTCTATAAGAAACGATAGGAATTTCACTACGAATGATGCCGTAATTATCATAAAGTCTCATATAAGCTTGTTCTTCACTCTCTTCAGTAACATCGTTTCCAAGAACAGTATAAAGACCGTTAGATAAGGATGATGTATTTGAATCATCGCATTCTACTGTAAGATATTGATCACCGCCTTGTAATGAAGGGGCATTATATGACCATGATAAGGTATCAACAACTTTACCTTGTTTATTTGTTAGAGTAACTGTAATCGTATTTGTTTGATTAGGAATTGCTCCAATTAAGAGATATTCATGTTCTGTTGTATAACCGCTTAATGTATTAGTATTCAAAGTTTGTGAAAAATTAGCGTAATTATCACAACGAATTGTGTAACTTGCTTGTAATTCTTCTGTGGTTTTAAAATACATATAAACAGCTGTTGTATTTGTTCCATATGGATTCCTTATTAATAAAGGATGTTGAAAAGTATAATTATTTAATTTCTTTTGTTTATTAATTTGATTATGTATAAGAGTTTGATATTTTTCACTATAAATAGTAGAAAGGGATGTACTTTTATTTTTTAATTTTAAGTAATTTATTGAATTATTATCATTACTTGAAGCTTCTATTTCTGTAGAGTTAGAAAACATGAGATAGAGTGGAGCTATAGAAATAGATAATATTAGTAAAATTAATTTTTTTAATTTATGCATAATCTTTACCTCCGCATCCATTATGTATGTGAATTATGTAAAAAATGTCGCATTTATTTAAACAATTATAAAAAAGTAATGATTATAGAAGAAAAAATGGCTTATATAAATAATAATTTAAAAAAAATAAAAAAAGGACAAGAAAAAGCTTTACAAAAGGGAGAGAGGATGGTAATATAAATGGGCACTCGACGAGAGAGTCAAGTGAGAGGACATTGAAAACTGAACAGGAAAGAATAAAACACAACGTCAATGAGAGTTTAGAAATAAACAGAAAACAAAAAAGAGCTAAACAGACCAAAGTTGTCTGAAGAGATAGAAGGACAATGGAGAGTTTGATCCTGGCTCAGGATGAACGCTGGCGGCGTGCCTAATACATGCAAGTCGAACGCTTCACTTCGGTGAAGAGTGGCGAACGGGTGAGTAATACATAAGTAACCTGGCATCTACAGGGGGATAACTGATGGAAACGTCAGCTAAGACCGCATAGGTGTAGAGATCGCATGAACTCTATATGAAAAGTGCTACGGGACTGGTAGATGATGGACTTATGGCGCATTAGCTTGTTGGTAGGGTAACGGCCTACCAAGGCGACGATGCGTAGCCGACCTGAGAGGGTGACCGGCCACACTGGGACTGAGACACGGCCCAGACTCCTACGGGAGGCAGCAGTAGGGAATTTTCGGCAATGGGGGAAACCCTGACCGAGCAACGCCGCGTGAAGGAAGAAGTAATTCGTTATGTAAACTTCTGTCATAGAGGAAGAACGGTGGATATAGGGAATGATATCCAAGTGACGGTACTCTATAAGAAAGCCACGGCTAACTACGTGCCAGCAGCCGCGGTAATACGTAGGTGGCGAGCGTTATCCGGAATTATTGGGCGTAAAGAGGGAGCAGGCGGCACTAAGGGTCTGTGGTGAAAGATCGAAGCTTAACTTCGGTAAGCCATGGAAACCGTAGAGCTAGAGTGTGTGAGAGGATCGTGGAATTCCATGTGTAGCGGTGAAATGCGTAGATATATGGAGGAACACCAGTGGCGAAGGCGACGATCTGGCGCATAACTGACGCTCAGTCCCGAAAGCGTGGGGAGCAAATAGGATTAGATACCCTAGTAGTCCACGCCGTAAACGATGAGTACTAAGTGTTGGGTGTCAAAGCTCAGTGCTGCAGTTAACGCAATAAGTACTCCGCCTGAGTAGTACGTTCGCAAGAATGAAACTCAAAGGAATTGACGGGGGCCCGCACAAGCGGTGGAGCATGTGGTTTAATTCGAAGCAACGCGAAGAACCTTACCAGGTCTTGACATCGATCTAAAGGCTCCAGAGATGGAGAGATAGCTATAGAGAAGACAGGTGGTGCATGGTTGTCGTCAGCTCGTGTCGTGAGATGTTGGGTTAAGTCCCGCAACGAGCGCAACCCCTGTTGCCAGTTGCCAGCATTAAGTTGGGGACTCTGGCGAGACTGCCGGTGACAAGCCGGAGGAAGGCGGGGATGACGTCAAATCATCATGCCCCTTATGACCTGGGCTACACACGTGCTACAATGGACAGAGCAGAGGGAAGCGAAGCCGCGAGGTGGAGCGAAACCCATAAAACTGTTCTCAGTTCGGACTGCAGTCTGCAACTCGACTGCACGAAGATGGAATCGCTAGTAATCGCGAATCAGCATGTCGCGGTGAATACGTTCTCGGGCCTTGTACACACCGCCCGTCACACCATGAGAGTCGGTAACACCCGAAGCCGGTGGCCTAACCGCAAGGAAGGAGCTGTCTAAGGTGGGACTGATGATTGGGGTGAAGTCGTAACAAGGTATCCCTACGGGAACGTGGGGATGGATCACCTCCTTTCTAGGGAGAGAAAGTTGTGCTTTCTTGTTTGGTTTTGAATGTCCTGGACATTCAAGAGGACATTGAAAACTGGATAGTAGTAAAAAAAATTGCGAAAACGATAAAGAAGAGATTAGACATTAAAGAAAAGGTCTAGTACGAAAAGTCGAAAGTAACTAAGATTTTACAGCAAGTGTAAACGAAAAAAAGTTCAAGCAAGCAAACCTAGAAGGTAAAGCAAGAAAGGGCGTATGGGGAATGCCTAGGCACACTCCGGCGAAGAAGGACGCAGCAAACAGCGAAATGCGACGGTGAGCGGTAAGCACGTGAAGAGCCGTCGATATCCGAATGGGGGAACCCACACGGAGTCATATCCGTGTATCACATGTCGAATACATAGACATGATGAGGCGAGACGCAGGGAACTGAAACATCTAAGTACCTGCAGGAAGAGAAAATAAGAATGATTTTCTGAGTAGCGGCGAGCGAAAGGGAAAGAGCCCAAACCGATTTTAGGATCGGGGTAGTAGGATCATCGAGAAATCTGACAGAGGATCATAGAGGAATCACATGGGAAGGTGAGCGAGAGAGGGTGAGAGCCCCGTACTCGAAATGAGAGACTGGAGAGAGATGACACCTGAGTAGGGCGGGACACGAGAAATCCTGTCTGAATCAGCCGGGACCATCCGGCAAGGCTAAATACGAGAGAGTGACCGATAGTGAACCAGTACCGTGAGGGAAAGGTGAAAAGAACCCCGGGAGGGGAGTGAAAGAGAACCTGAAACCATATGCCTACAAGAAGTCAGAGCCCGTTAAAGGGTGATGGCGTGCCTTTTGTAGAATGAACCGGCGAGTTACTGTATGGAGCGAGGTTAAGCAGGATATGCGGAGCCGAAGCGAAAGCGAGTCTTAAGAGGGCGAGAGTTGCATGCAGTAGACCCGAAACCGGGTGATCTAGCCATGACCAGGTTGAAGTTGGGGTAAAACCCGATGGAGGACCGAACCGACCCCCGTTGAAACGTTGGCGGATGAGTTGTGGCTAGGGGTGAAATTCCAATCGAACCCGGAGATAGCTGGTTCTCCCCGAAATAGCTTTAGGGCTAGCGTCGAGGTAAGTTGCGTGAAGGTAGAGCACTGAATATGTGATGGCCCCATCTCGGGGTACTGAGCATAATCAAACTGCGAATGTCACGCCAACATGCTCGGCAGTCAGACAGCGGGTGATAAGGTCCGTTGTCAAGAGGGAAACAGCCCAGACCATCAGCTAAGGTCCCAAAATGTATGCTAAGTGGAAAAGGATGTGGAGATGTACAGACAACTAGGAGGTTGGCTCAGAAGCAGCCATCCTTTAAAGAGTGCGTAACAGCTCACTAGTCGAATGACTCTGCGCCGATAATTTACCGGGGCTAAGCATACTACCGAAGCTATGGATCCCAAGGGATGGTAGGGGAGCGTTCCATGAACGGAGAAGTACGACCGAAAGGACGTGTGGAGATCATGGAAGAGAGAATGCCGGTGTGAGTAGCGGAACGTGGGTGAGAATCCCACGCACCGAAAACCCAAGGTTTCCAGAGGAAGGTTCGTCCGCTCTGGGTAAGTCGGGACCTAAGGCGAGGCCGAAAGGCGTAGTCGATGGACAACAGGTAGAGATTCCTGTACCCGTATATATGTGAAGGAATGACGGAGAGAGGAAGCTGCAGCCAGCGGCTGGAAGAGCTGGTGCAAGCGAGATATCGGGATGGCAGGCAAATCCACCATCCGAAACGAGAAGGCGTGAAGCGTACGGAAAGCTACGGCGAGTACGGAAGGCAGTGGAGGAACTTCCAAGAAAAGTTTCTAACGTAAAGTATATATGGCCCGTACCGAAAATGGACACACATGGGTGAGGAGAGAATCCTAAGGTGAGCGAGAGAACTATAGCTAAGGAACTCTGCAAAATGACTCCGTAACTTAGGGAGAAGGAGTGCTCATAGAGATATGAGCCGCAGTGAAACGGCCCAAGCGACTGTTTACCAAAAACACAGCTCTCTGCTAAGCCGCAAGGCGAAGTATAGGGGGTGACGCCTGCCCGGTGCTGGAAGGTTAAGGGGAGGGGTTAACGCAAGTGAAGCCCTGAACTGAAGCCCCAGTAAACGGCGGCCGTAACTATAACGGTCCTAAGGTAGCGAAATTCCTTGTCAGGTAAGTTCTGACCCGCACGAAAGGCGTAACGATTTGGGCGCTGTCTCAGCTGTAGACTCGGTGAAGTCTTAGTACCTGTGAAGATGCAGGTTACCCGCGACTAGACGGAAAGACCCCATGGAGCTTCACTGCAGGTTGATATTGGGATTTGATGCAGCATGTACAGGATAGGTAGGAGGC